>VGIY01000458.1 GCA_016867695.1 Candidatus Eiseniibacteriota bacterium
CGCCCTCGCGCCGCGGCCGGGAGAGCCGGTCCTGCGCAAGACGACCTACGACGCTTTTCTCGGAACGCCGTTGCAGGCGCTCCTGGAGGCGGAGGGAGCGACGCAGGTGCTCATCGCCGGCGTTCTCACCCACATGTGCTGCGAGACGACCGCGCGGGCGGCCTTCTGCCGCGGCTTCGAGGTCTATGTGGCCGCCGACGCCACCGCTTCCCATTCGGAGGCGCGCCACCTGGGATCGCTGCTGGGCATGGCCGACGCCGTGGCAGTCGTGATGAGCGTCGAGGAGATCCTGGAGCGATGCCGCCGGGCGCGGTGATCGTCGTCGGCGCCGGGCCGGCGGGTTGCGCCGCGGCGGTGCAGTGCCGCCGCCTGGGGCTCGGCGTGCGGCTGATCGACCGCCGCGGCGAGCCCGGGGGGCTGGTCGCCAACGCCCATCGTATCGAAAACTACCCGGCCGCGGGGAAGCTGAGCGGTCCGCAGCTGGCCCGCAGGCTGGCGGAGCATCTGGCGGCCTTCGAGGTGCGGGTGGAGCGGGCGACAGCCTCATCCTTCACCCGGGGCCGGGCCGGGCGCTACGCGCTCGAGACCGACGCCGGCCACCTCGAGGGCGATTGCCTGATCGTCGCCACCGGCACGCGGCCGCTGTCTCTCGAGATCCCCGGGGCGGCCGAGCAGATGGGCGAGAGGCTGTTCCACGAGGTCCGCGATCTGCTCGCCCGCGTGCCGCGGCCGGGCGCCGTCTGGATCGTGGGCGGGGGCGAGGCGGCGTTCGACTACGCGCTGACACTGGAGGAGGCGGGGGCGCGAGTGGCCCTGCTCCTGCGCGGGCCCCGCCCGCGCGCCTGCGCCCGGCTGATCGCCCAGGTCGCCGGGCGCCCGCGGATCGAGGTGCGCGCGCGCGCGGTCCCGGCGGGGATCCGCCGCGTGGGGCCGCGTCTGGTATTGTCGCTCGGTGGACGGGGGGGGAGCGGGCATCCTCCACCCCGGGGCCGCGGCGAGGACGCAAGCGCTCCCCTCGGCGAGATCGCCGGCGACGCGGGCCTGGTGGCGATCGGGCGCCGCTCCGCCGCCGACGATCTCATCGGCCCTCGAGCCGCCGGCGGGGCGCGGGCGATGCGCCTGCGACCGGGCCTGTTCGTCGCCGGCGACGCGCGCTGGGGCGCGCTCGGGCAGGCGGGGATGGCCGTCGGCGACGGGATCGCCGCCGCGCTCCTGGCGGCCGAGGATGCGCTTTCGGGGAAGCGGACGGCGCGAGGGCGGTGACGAGCGGGGTCGCGGACGCGCCGGATGGGAGCGCCGCGGCCTGAGGTTCGCGCGGCGGAAAGGACGATCGCGGGCATGGCCGCAGGGATGAACGAGAGGACGGTCGAGGGGATGAACGCGGGGACGACCGGGGAGAGGGTCGCGAAGATGACCCGGGGGAAGATCGCGGAGATGACCGGGGGGGGGATGGTGCAAGTGACCGAAGGGCCGACCACCGCCGCGCGACTCCGCGTCGTCGGCACCTGCGGCGACGACGAGCTGGCGCGCGTCTTCGTGGCCGAGCTGGCCGACGGCGCGCGCATCGAGTTCGTCGAGTCGGTGCAGCCCCCAATACCGCGCGAGAGCAAGTGGGTGCTCATCGTCTCGACGCTGAAGGGCTGCCCGATCCGCTGCCCGTTCTGCGACGCGGGCGGCCGCTACCGGGGACAGCTGTCGGCGGAGGAGATTCTCGGCCAGATCGACTACCTCATCCGCCGCCGCCATCCCGACGGGCGCGTGCCGGCGCCCAAGTTCAAGATCCAGTTCGCGCGCATGGGCGAGCCGGCGCTGAACGACGCCGTGCTCGAGGTGCTGGAGACCCTGCCGGGGCGCTACGACGCGCCGGGCCTCTTGCCCAGCCTCTCGACCGTCGCCCCGTCGGGCCGTGAGGCCTTCTTCGCGCGGCTGCTGGAGATCAAGCGGCGCCGTTACGGCGGCGGGCGCTTCCAGATGCAGTTCTCGCTGCACAGCACCGACGAGCGGGCGCGCCGGCAGCTCGTTCCCGCCCCGACCTGGAGCTTCGCCGAGATCGCCGCCTACGGCGAGCGCTTCGCCGGGCCGGGCGACCGACGCGTGACGCTCAACTTCGCCCCCGCCGCCGGGCTGCCGCTCGAACCGCGGGACCTGCGCGCGCTCTTCGATCCCGCCTGCTTCGCCGTCAAGCTGACGCCGATCAACCCGACCCGGGCGGCGGCGCGGGCGGGCCTGCGCGGCCTGATCGACCCGCTCGCCGCGGGGCCCACGGAGGCGCTGGCGGCCCGCTTCCGGGAGGCGGGGTTCGAGACGATCCTGAGCATCGGGGATCTGCGCGAGAACGGGATCGGCTCGAACTGCGGCATGTACGCCGGGGGGAGCGGTT
>VGIY01000459.1 GCA_016867695.1 Candidatus Eiseniibacteriota bacterium
CGCGCGGCGAGCTCGTAGAGATGGCCCTTGGTCACCTTGGCGACGACGAGGTTCGAGATCCAGTAGCCGGTGTAGCCCTCGACCCGCCCTCCGCCCGTCCGCTCGGCCTCGAGGGCGGCGAGCAGGGGCTCCTGGGAGACGCTGGCCGCCTGCAGGGCCCGGACGACCCGCTCGTGGCGATCCTGCAGTCTGGCCCGCTCCGCCTTGAGCGCGGCGTTCAGTCCCGGCACGTCGGCCTGCTCGCGCAGGATAAGGATGACGGAAACGAAGTCCTCGTCGCCGATGGCGCGAAGCTCGCTCTCCAGGCCCGCGTGGATCTCCGCCGCGGCCGCCGCGCAGGGCAGCGCCGCCGGGAGGGCCAGGGCCAGGAGCAGAATCGGTAGGGAGAAGCGACCCATGCCTGTACCGCCTTTCGTGTAAGAGCCAAGCGCCGGGTGGCTCCCGGACCTGCTTCCCGGCAGGCCGTCGGCGGGAACCACGGATGCCCGGCGCGCCCCTTGCCGAGCGCGCGCCGGAGCGACATCAGGCTAATGCGTTGATTCTACAACCGGTTAGCCACTCCTGTCAATCAGCTATCGAGGTTGCGGCTCCTCAGCGGGTGAGCACGACCTTGCCGGAGACCGCCGCGCCGCCCGACTGCAGGCGGTACAGGTAGACGCCCGGGGCGACCGGCCGGGCCTCGTCATCCCGGCCGTCCCAGCGCGCCTCGTGGGCTCCGGGCTGCTGCCGGCCGGAGACGAGCGCGCGCACCATACGTCCGGCCGGATCGAATAGCGTCAGCCGCACTTCCCCGGGGGCGGCCAGGTCGTAGCGCAGGCGGGTCGCGCCGAGGAAGGGATTGGGATCTGCCGGGTGAAGGCGCAGCGCGCCCGGCGCCCGCTGCTCGGGCGCGGCGGAGAAGTCGACGACGAACCCGTGGACCAGGATGTCGTCGATGTACCAGCCCTCCATCGCCCCGGAGGCGTCCGTGCCGAAGCGGAAGCGGAGGCGGGCGCTGCCGCCGAAGGCGCCCAGGTCGAAGTTGAGCTTCTGCCAGCCGTGGGAGCCGGACAGGCAGGGGGTCCCGTCGGGGAAGGGGCCGGGCGGCGTCGTCGCCCGGGCGATGACGTGGTCGTAGCCCTCTTCGGGCGCGATCTGCTGCCAGGGGCCGCCGTCGATGCTGATCTCGACGATCCCCCCGTCGAAGGCGTAGCCGGGGTAGGTCGGGCTGGTCTGGGCCGCGATCCAGTGCCAGAAGGAGAGCTTCTGATCCTGGACGATCTCGAAGGAGGGAGTGACCAGGGCCGCGTCGAGCAGGTGGGCGTAGGCGCCGCTCCCTGTGGACCCGCACTTCCAGCTGCGCGATCCCCCCGGCGTGCGATTGCGCTGCGTGCTCACGTGCCACTGGTCGCCGTAGCCGGGGGTGGCCGAGGCGTGCGTCCAGCCGGGCGAGCCGCTCTCGACGTCCTCGTCCAGACTGACGACGCCGGGGGCGACGTGGAAGTCGTAGAGCTCCGCCGGCGCGGCGGCGGGATCGACGGCGACGTTGTCGGCGATGTCCGCCGCCTCGACGTAGTACTCGATCAGCGTCGTGTACGGCTGGCCCGGGATCGCCCCGGCGTAGCGCCCGCCGGTCAGCGGCGTGAGCGGGAGGCGACGGAAGTCGCCGCCGTTGACCCGGTAGTGGAGCCGGGCATAGGCGATCATCGAGAACTCGTCGACCACCGTCGTCTCGACCCAGTAGGGTCCCGCCGTGTCGCTGGTCGAGTCGAGGTCGGTCGTGCCGGTGATCAGGGGGGCGCCGATGTCGGTCAGGCTGAAGTGGCGCACCGTCGTCTCGTCGGCGGCGATCGAGACGTTGTAGTAGGTCGCCGGGGCAAAGCTCGGGTGCGTCGCCCGCACGGTGTACAGGCCGGGGGCGAGGCTCAGCGCGTAGGCGCCTCCCGCGCCGCTCAGCGTCGTCCTTTCCGTCTCGACGATCTCGATCGTCACGCCGGGCGCCGGCGTGCCGCCGTTGGAGACGTTGGTCACCGTCCCCTCCAGCCGGCCGAAGCCGGTCATCGCCGCCAGCACCGCCTCGTAGGCGTCGATCATCCCCCAGCCGTAGGTGTTCTCCTCGCCGGCGGGGCCGAGGTCGACCGCGGTCGACATGATGATCTCCTTGACCGTGTCGACGTCGAGGTCGGGGTTGGCCTGGCGCATCAGCGCGGCGACGCCGGCCACGTGCGGGCCGGCCATCGAGGTGCCGCTCCAGCCCCACTGCTGGTAGCCGCCTCCGGGCACGGAGGAGTAGACGTCCACGCCGGGGGCGACGACCTCGGGCTTGATCTTGCGGTCGGGGGGCACGTTGCAGCCGGTCGGCCCGAGGCTGGAGCAGCTGGCGATCGGCCAGGGATA
>VGIY01000460.1 GCA_016867695.1 Candidatus Eiseniibacteriota bacterium
ACGGGCCGGATCATCCGAGCGTCGCGGAGCAACTCAACAGCCTTGCCTTGCTCCTGCAGCTCACCGACCGCGCCGCTGAGGCGGAGCCGATCTGCCGGCGGGCGGCGAAGATCTTCCTCGACTCTACGGCCCGGACCGGGCAGCAACATCCGAGCTTGACCGTCGCTCTGGGCAACTACGCATCTATCATCCGGAAGCTAGGCGTCGATGACTGCGAGGTCCGCTCCCGCTTGAACGCGATGCTCGAGGAGTACGGGATGTCCTTGGGATAGCCGGTCGTTGCATCGCCTCCGACCGGTTCATTGCCGCCGCAGGAATCACAAAGCGCCCGCGGAACGACGGATGGTGCTGGCGGCATGGTCGACGCCGAACTTGGCGGCCAGTTCGTCGACAATCCTGTCCTCGCCCCGTTCGGGATGGTCGCCCGAGATGCGCCGGATGAATTCGATCAACTGCTGGCGCAGGCCGGCGTTCTCGAGGGCAAGCACCGCCCTCGGCTTCTGGGGTGCCCGCAGGGCCAAGAAGAGGGCTACAGTGAGTGTGCACATGGGACGGGATGCCACCGTGGCCACTGGGCGCGCAGTCGCGGGCGAACGTTCCGAGTACTCGCGGGGCACGGGCGCTCAGCCCCGGTCCCGTCCGCCGGCGCAGCGGTCGAGCAGCCGGGCCAACTCGCCGGTGAGCGCCCGGCGCGAGTAGCGGGCGATCTCCCCGGCTCGCGCGGAGAGCCCGGCGCGCTCGAGGCGCTCCGGCATCGCCGCGTCGGGACCCGCCGGGCCGGCGCGGCTGGCGTCGCCGTCGCCGCCCGCTTCCGGCGCGCGGGACGCCATCGCCGCGGCCCCGGCCTCCGCGCCCTCGCGGCTCGCGCGCCAGGCGCGCCAGAGGGTGCGCAGGCGGTCGCGGATGCCTTGCTCGTCCTCGGGCTCGTGGATCCAGCCGGCGCCGGTGCGTTCGAGCAGCCGCGCCGCGTCCCCGTCGCGTGGCCCGAGGGCGAGGATCGGCACGCCCGCGGCGAGGTACTCGTAGATCTTGCCGGTCAGCATGCCGCGCGACTGCGCGTCGCTGCCGATCAGCAGCAGCAGGAGCTGGCTGCGCCGCAGGAGCGCCACGCTCTCCGCGTGGGGTAGATACCCGGGCCACTCGGCCTGCGCGGCGAGCGGCGGCGCGGCGAGGCGCGCGCGCAGCTCCCGGTCGACGCGACCGGCGAAGCAGAGTCTCGCCCTGCCTGCCCACTCGGGCTCCTCGCGGGTCAGGCGCTCCAGCGCGGAGAAGAGCGCGTGCGGGATGCGCCCGAGAAACAGGGAGCCCGTGTGCGTCATGCGGAACAGGCCGGCGTCACCGAAGGGCACGCCGGCGAAGTCGGCTTCGTCGTACCCGTTCGGGATGACCTCCAGGGCGCCGGCATCGAGCCCGGGGCGCCCCTCGCGGAACGAGCGGGCCATCTCGCCGCCCACGACCACGCTGGCGTCGGCCTCTCGCAGGCAGGCCTCCTCGAGGCGCTCGTCGATGCGCCGGGCGAATCCGGGCCGGCGGGGGTAGAAGGGGGCCTGCGTCCAGGGGTCGCGGTAGTCGGCCACCCAGGGCTTCCCGGTCCGCCGGCGCAGCACCCGCCCGATCAAGTGACAGGTGAACGGAGGGCCGGAACTGAATATGGCGTCGTAACCTGGCGTTTCGCTGAGCCGCGTCCCGGCGCGCACGGCGAAGGGGATCCAGGCGACGCGCCCATCGGGGATGAAGGCCGCGGCGCGCAGCCACCTCAACGCCCGGCGGGCCGGGCGGCGCTCGGCCCGGGACATGCTCTCGATGTCCAGGCTGGCCACGCCCCGCTGGCCGGTGAGCGCGCGGTAGAGGCCGTAGAACTCGGGGCAGCGCGCCCGCGTGACCGCAAGCCCGTCGGGGACCTCGGCCAGCAGCGTCTCGTCGCGCACCGGGAAATCGGATGTCGCCGGCACGGTCAGCACGTGCGGCCGCCAGCCGAACTCCGGCAGGTAGCGGGCGAACTTGAGGCCGCGCTGCACGCCCGGCCCGCCGGAAGGGGGGAAGTAGTAGAGGACCATCAGGAGCCGGCGCATCGCGTCTCCCGTCCCGCCCGCCACGGCCGTGCCCGCCGCCTGGCGATCCGGCCCCGTCTCTCGCGCGCGGGTCCGCCACGGCCGTGCCCGCCGCCTGGCGATCCGGCCCCGTCTCTCGCGCGCGGGTCCGCCAAGGCCGCGCGCGCCGCCCGGCCGTCCGCCTCCGCCGCTCGCGCAACGCCGCCTGCGCCGGCCGCGAGGCCGCCCCTGCCCGCCGCGGGCGGCTTGACTTGCCCGGGCTCCGTTGGTCAACTCGCCGTCGCGGCCGTCGAGGCGCCTTGGCGCGCGTTGGGAC
>VGIY01000461.1 GCA_016867695.1 Candidatus Eiseniibacteriota bacterium
ACGGCAAGGTGAGCGGCTGCCGGATCGAAGACATCGTCGACGCGAGCCATCCGTCGCGCAGCCGGATCGTCAGCCTGGTGGCGACGCACGGCGAGGACAACGGGTTCGACGTGGAGTTCTCGAACAACCTCATCCCGAACATGCAGAAGGGGGGCATCCTCCTGATGGGGCCCGAGGGTCAGTGCCGGCTCGAGGGCAATCGGGTCGAGGATGAGCCCAATGCCGCGCTGGCCGGCAACGGCATCCAGGTGTCCTACGGGTGCCGCGGCGTCCTGGTGGACAACGAGGTTTCCGGCGTCGACTACGTGGGCGACAACTGGGGGGCGAGCGGCGTTCTGCTCTTCGAGCCGGGCGACGTGAGCGTCTCCGGCGGAACGATCGTCGACTGCGAGATGGGCCTCAACCACTCCCAATGGAACTGGGTCTACACGCCCGCCGGCGCGACGGCCATCGACGTGTCCGGGATCCTCGTCAGCGGCGGCGACTATGGAGTCAGCACGCACCTCGGAGGGCCCGGCGCGGAGCTCGACCTGACCGTGAAGGAGAGCAGGATCGTCGGCTGCGCCTACTCTGGGGTGGACCTGTGGGGCAGCGATGAGGATCCCTGGGGCGGCGACTACTATGCGGGCTGGACCGACGGCGAGCTGACCGCGCTGGTCGAGGGCTGCTACATCGCCTGCGGGGAGGGCGTCGTCGAGTGGGTCGCGCTCGAGCCCAACACGGTGGACGTGACCGTGCGCGACTGCCACCTGGGCGACGACAACGACTACGGCGTGTACAACAACTACGGCAACACCGTGGACGCTCGGCACAACTGGTGGGGCCATGTCGACGGCCCCACGCTGGTGCGACAGGCCGGATCGGCCGCCTCGCCGGCGGCCCTGCCGTCGCCGTTCCCGGCCGGCGACGCCGAGCCCGACATGGGGTTCGCGATGCCGCCCCGTCCCCGGGCCGAGAGCGAGCCCTCCCGGGCGGGTGTGAACGTCTCGACGGGCGTGGAGTTCGATCCCTGGCGCACCGGGAACATCGTCTGCGTCCCCGACCCGCTGTTCCTGAGCGTCGCCCAGCCGAACGGGGACGTGACCGTGCGCTACCTCGGCGGCGGCGGCGGGCTGGTCTACGGCTACTCGGTGAAGTTCGCCTGGGACGGGGCCGTCGTCACCACCGGCACCGCTCAGGTCACCGAGGGAGGGCTGCTGCGGGATGTGGCCGGCACGGACGGCACGCACTTCGAGAAGCGGCCGACGGGGACGAACGAGATCACCGTCGACTGCGTGCTGCTGGGCGACGTCGACGGCGCGACGGGCCCGGGCGACATGTTCACGGTCCACTTCACCGGCGCCGCATTCGGGCAGAGCCCGGTGGACCTGACGGTCCTCGCCGTGCGCGACAAGGACAACCAGCCCTTGGGCGGGTTCTATGCCGACGACGGACTGATCCAGGTCGACCTGACGAACCCCGTGGTAACCGATGTCTTTATCGAGAATGTGACCCTGACGCACACCAACGACTGGATCAAGGACGGCGACGCGGCGAAGGTGACCGCCACGGTGACCGACGACGGGCCGCTGACGATCACCGCCGACCTGACCGGCCTGGGGGGCGGGGCGGCGGTCGCGCCCGATTCCTATGCCGGCAATGTCGCCACCTGGAACCTGGCCAGCGTCGCCTGCGCGCCCGCGGACGGGACGGTCACGGTGACCGTGACGGCGACCGACGGGCTGTCGAACTCCGCCAACGGCAGCGACACGATCACCGCCGACAACACGAAGCCGGAGGCGCTGGCAGGGCTGACGGCGATGCCGGGGCACAAGAAGGTCTCGCTGGCCTGGAGCGACGCTTCGAGCAAGGACGCCAATTACGCCGGCGTGCTGCTGCGCTACGATCGCTGGAACGGCTACCCGACCTACGCGCCGCCGGCGCCCGCCTACCCGGCCACCCACGCGGGCGGCCTCGGGACGGCGTTCGCGGGCACGGGGACCTCGACGGACCACGCCTTCACCGCCTTCGACCGCGACATCTACTACTACGGCGGCTTCGTCTACGACCAGGCGCGCAACTACAGCGACGCGGACGCCGGGGCCCAGGCCAGGGCGACGAACTACTGGCTGGGCGATGTCGTGCCGAACAACAACTGGAACGGCTATGTCGACACCCAGGACATCTCCGCGCTGGGCGGAACCTACTACGGCTACACGAATCCCCAGTGCGACGTCGGCCCGACGCACAACGGCAGCCGGCGGGGGGTCCCGGTGCCGAGCGGGACGATCGACTTCGAGGACCTGATGATCTTCGCCATGAACTACGGCGTGGTCGCTCCGCAGGCGCTGCCGCCGGTGGGCGTGCCGCCGACGGAGACGACCGGC
>VGIY01000462.1 GCA_016867695.1 Candidatus Eiseniibacteriota bacterium
GCAGGGGGCGGGATGGGCCATGGTCGGGACGGACCACCGCCCCAAGACCCGCCTGACCGGCGGGCCTAGGGGGCCGGCCGGCCCAGGGGGCCGCCGGGCGGCGCGGACGGGGGTCATCGGAACGGACGGCCGGCACGCCTCTCTCGCGCTCCTACGAGGTCGGGAGCGCTCGCCGCCCCTCGATCCTGGCGTAGAGCGTCGGCAGCACCAGCAGGGTCAGGGCGGTCGCGGTCACCAGCCCCCCGATCACCACCGCCGCCAGCGGGCGCTGGATCTCCGCTCCGCTGCCGGTGGCGTAGAGCATCGGGGTCAGACCCAGCACCGTCGTGGCCGCGGTCATCAGTAGCGCCCGGAAGCGCAGCGAGCAGCCGTTGAGCACCGCCTGGCGCACATCGAGCCCCTGGCGCCGCAGCTGCCCGATGAAGGTGACCAGCACGGTGTCGTTCTGCACCGCCGTGCCGAAGAGCGCGATGAAGCCGACCATGGCCGGCACGCTCATCTCGATCCCGAGGATCAGCATGGCCAGCAGACCGCCCATCAACGCGAACGGGACATTGAGCAGCACCAGCGCGGCCGCTCCGAAGGAGCCCAGGGCGCCGTAGAGCATCGCCAAGATCAGACCGATGGCGATCGGCACCACGACCGCGAGGCGCCTCATGGCCCGCTGCTGGCTCTCGAACGTGCCCCCGTACTCCAGCCAGTAGCCGGGCGGCAGGGCGGCCTCCAGCTCCACCAGCCGGTCGCGGGCCTCGGCGACGAAGCCGCCGAGATCGCGACCGCGGATGTTGACCTCGACCACCACCCGGCGCATGCCGTTCTCCCGACTGACCTGCGCCGGACCCTCGATCCGTCGCAGCTCGGCGACCTCGCCCAGCGGAATGCGCGCGCCCGAGGGGGACGGGATCAGGATGCGGCGGATCGCCTCGGGATCGCTGCGCTTCTCGGCCGGGAAGCGCACCCGCACGCCGGTGCGCTGGCGCCCCTCGACCATCTCGGTCGCGACGCGCCCGCCCACGGCGGTCTCGATGATCTCGTTGAGATCGGCCACATTGATCTGATGGCGGGCCAGGGCCCGCCGGTCGGGCACGACCTCGAGCTGCGAGAGCCCGGTGACCTGCTCCACGCTCACATCCTGAGCGCCCCGCAGGCTGCGCAGCACGACGGCCACCTGGTCGGCCTGCTGCTTGAGCAGCTCGATGTCGTCGCCGAAGATCTTGACCGCCAGATCGGTCTTGAGGCCCGAGATCAGTTCGTTGACCCGCAGCGCGATCGGCTGGCTGAAGGCCGGCCGGATGCCGGGCACCGCCGCCATGCGCTCCTGCATGGCGGCCACGAGCCGCTCCTTGTTCCGCCCGGTCGTCCACTGCCGGTGCGGCTTGAGCATGATCACCAGATCGGTCTGTTCGGGGCCCATCGGGTCCTCGGAGATCTCGGCCCGCCCGGTCTTGGAGACGACGGTCGTGACCTCGGGCAGCTCGAGCAGGACGCGCTCGAGGTAGTCCGCCGTGGCCACCGATCCCTCCAGGGAGGCGTTGGGCAAGCGAACGACGTTGACGGCGACCGCGCCCTCGTCGAGCACCGGCAGGAACTCGGATCCGATCCGCGGGGCGAGAGCGAGGACGACCCCCAGGGTGAGGACCGCGATGCCCAGGGTCCAGCGCCAGTGGTCCAGCGTGCGGGCCAGCAGGCGCAGGTAGCGCTCGCGCAGGAAGCGGATCAGGCGCGGTTCGACCATTCGGTCGGTGCGGCGCAGCCAGACGCTCATCATCAGCGGCACGAAGGCGAAGGCCGCCACCAGCGAGGCGAGCATCGCGAAGCCCATCGTCAGCGCCAGCGGCTTGAACATCTTGCCCTCCATCCCTTCGAGGGTGAAGAGGGGCAGGAAGACCAGCACGATGGTCAGGATGGAGAAGGCGACCGGGCGCGCGACCTCGCCGACGGCGGCCGAGAGGACTGGCGCCAGCGGCCGCCCGCGCGACTCGCGCAGGTGGCGGGCGCCGTTCTCGGCCACGACGATCGAGCCGTCGACGACCATGCCGATGGCGATCGCCAGTCCGCCAAGGCTCATCAGGTTGGCGGTCACGCCGGCGGCGCCCATCAGGATGAAGGCGATCAGCGCCGTGAACGGCAGACTGAGCGCCGTCACCAGGGCGGTCCGCAGCGTCCCCATGGCCAGCACCAGCACCAGGATGACCAGCAGTCCCCCCTGCAACAAGGCGCTCGAGACGGTGTTGATCACGGCGTCGATCAGGGTGGTCCGATCGTAGAAGACGTTGAAGCGCACGCCCGCGGGCAGCGAGCGTTCGATGGCCGGGAGGGCGGCCTTGACGCGTCCGACCACCTGCTGCGAGTTCTCATC
>VGIY01000463.1 GCA_016867695.1 Candidatus Eiseniibacteriota bacterium
CGGCCGAATCGCCGGGGCCGGCGGAGGCGAGAGGATCGGCTACCGCCCACCCCCGGGCCGGTTCCCCCCCGCCCGGGCGGAGGGGGAAGCGGCGGAGGATACTCCTTCTCGCCCCCCGGCGCCATCCCCTATAGTCCGGCCCGGCAGGAAGATCCCGCAGCGCATGAGGGCACCGGCATGAACGACGCGCACTCGCTCCGGCCGTCCGACATCGATCTCCACCAGGCCGTCCGCGAGGCGGTCGCGGCGGCGCTCGTCGCCTGGAGCGGCAGGTCGGCCGACGAGCTCGGCCTCGGCGCGCATCCCGAGCTGCTCGCGCCGGGCCGCCCTCCCCGCCCGGAGATGGGCGACCTGGGGATCTCCTGCTTCGGCCTCGCCAAGCCCCTGCGCCGCGCCCCGGCGGAGATCGCCGGCGAGCTGGTCGGCCCGGTCGAGACGGAGTTCGCCCGCCGCGCCGCGGCGGGAACCCTGCCCGGCCTGGAGCGCGCGGCGGCGATCGGCCCCTACCTGAACCTCTCGTTCCGCGCGGGCGAGCTGGCCGAGTGGGTCACCAGCCGCGTCGCTTGCGGCTCTCCCCCCTACGGGGCGCCCCTGCCCCCGACCGGCCGGCGCATCCTGGTCGAGTACTCCGCCCCGAACACGAACAAGCCGCTCCACCTCGGCCACGTGCGCAACAACATCCTCGGCTCGAGCCTCTGCGCGATCCTCGCCGCCGCCGGCGAGGAGGTCATCCCGGTCAATCTGGTCAACGATCGCGGCGTGCACATCGCCAAGTCGATGGTCGCCTATCGCATCTGGGGCCAAGGCGCGACGCCGGAGAGCGCCGGACGCAAGGGCGATCACTTCGTCGGCGACTTCTACGTGCGCTTCGGCCGCGAGCTGAAGGCCCAGGCCGACGCGCTGGCGCGGGAGCGGGGGCTGGACCCGGAGTCGCTGGACGAGGAAACCCGCCGCGCGATCGAGGAACGGACGGCGCTGATGGCCGAGACGCGCCGCTGCCTGCTCTCCTGGGAGGAAGGGGACGCGGAGACGATCGCGCTGTGGCGGCGGATGAACGACTGGGTCTACGCCGGCTTCGACGAGACCTACGCGCGACTGGGCTGCGCCTTCCGCAAGTGGTACTTCGAGAGCGAGACCTACAGGCTGGGCAAGGCGCTCGTCGAGGAGGGCCTCGCCGGCGGCCTCTTCCGCCGTGATCCCGACGGCTCGATCTGGGCGCCCTTCGAAGAAGGCGACCGGGACGGCCTCAAGGACAAGCTCCTGCTCCGCTCCGATGGGACGTCGGTCTACATCACGCAGGACCTCGGCACGACGGCGCTCAAGTTCGACGACTTCGCCATGGACCGGGCGATCTTCGTCGTCGCCAGCGAGCAGGCGCACCACTTCCGTCTGCTCTTCCGGCTCCTCGAGCGGCTCGGCTTCCCCTGGGCGCGCCGCTGCCACCACCTGGCCTACGGTCTCGTCGAGCTGCCGCACGGGATGGGGAAGCTCAAGTCGCGAGAGGGGCGCGCCGTGGACGCCGACGACCTCCTCGACGAGCTGGCGGCGCTGGCCCGGCGCAAGGCGGTCGACGGGGGCTTCGCCACCTCGGCCGGAGTCGACCTGGATGCCCTCGCCGACGCGATCGGCCAGGGGGCGTTGAAGATGTACCTGCTCCAGGTGGGCGCCGAGAAGAACATCGTCTTCGATCCCGACGCGACGATCGAGTTCGAGGGCGACACCGGTCCGGCCGTGCAGTACAGCCACGCGCGCATCTGCAGCATCCTGCGCAAGGCGCTCGCCGAGGGCCGGGTCGCCCTCGATGAGCTGCAGACCTTCCCGCCGCCGGAGCCCTTCGCCGGGCTGGGGACCGGATCCCCCGTCTCCGCGTCGGCCGGCGGCCCCCCGCCCGCCCGCGCCGCGGCGGCGTCCGCAAGCGGCGGGACGGACGGCGCGGCGGGTCCGGCCGAGGCGATCCGCTCGGCCGCCGGCCTGCGCCCCGGACGGGCGGAGGCGCGGCTGCTCTCGGATCCGCACGAGAAGGCGCTCTGCCTGGAGCTGGCGCGCTTCCCGGGCGTGACCGCCGCCGCCGCGGCGCAGCTCAATCCGGCCCCGCTGGCGACCTACCTGCTGGATCTCACCAAGGGCTACGCGCGCTTCTACCACCACTGCCCCGTCCTGCGGGCCGAGTCCGAAGAGCGGCTGCGCGCCAGGCTCCACCTCTGCCTCGCGGTCGCGGCGACGCTGCGGCGCGGGCTGGGGCTCCTGGGGATCGAGGCCCCGGACGCGATGTAGGCCGATGGCGAGAGAAGACGGAATCGGAGAGCGCGGCCGCCGCCGGACGCGCCCGGAGGCCGTAGGGGCGCGCCCGGAG
>VGIY01000464.1 GCA_016867695.1 Candidatus Eiseniibacteriota bacterium
GCGGCCAGGCCCGACGACTGGCGGAGGATCTCGATCAGCGCCTCCTGACCGGCGAGCGGCAGGGCGACGATCACCCGGTCGATCGCCTGCTCGCGGGCGATGCGGCCGATCTCGTCGTAGCGGCCCAGCAGCGGATAGGGATCGTCGTCGATCATCGTCTCCGGCTCTCCCGGACCGGCGACGATGCCCACGGCGACGTGCGGCAGGCCCCGCCCGGCGGCGAGCGCCTGCGCCACGCGGCGCCCCTGCGGCGTCCGCCCGACGACGACGAAGCGCGTCGGCCGCCCGCGCGCGATGCGGCCCACCAGGGCGAGCACCGCGATCCGGCCGGAGTGCAGGAGCGGAATGGCCAGGATCCAGATCAGCGGCACGGCGATGCGCGAGAGGGTCACGTCGCGGTAGAAGAAGGCGATCCCCGCCGTCAGCGCCATGCCCAGCAGCGAGGCGCGCAGCAGGTCGGTCACCGCGCGCCCTTCCCAACGCGGGCGCAGGCGATAGAGGCGAAAGCCGTGGAAGACGAGGATCCAGACGACGACACTCGCCCCGGCGGCGATGGCGTAGTGGCGCAGCGGCGGGATCCCGCCGGCCAGGCCCCAGAGCCGCCCCACCAGGGGCGAGTGGAAGCGCAGCCAGTAACCGAGCAGGAAGGCGGCGCCGATCGCCGCCGCGTCGCCGGCGTGCCAGAGGAACTGGACCAGCGTCTCGCGCTTGCGCCGCTCTACGTGGCCCATTCCGGCGCCTCCCGCCCGGCGCCCGCCAGCGCCGCGGCGATCTCCTCGCGGATGCGTCCCAGGAAGTGCTCGCGCGAGAATTCGAGCGCGCGGTCGCGGCCCTCGTGGGCCGCGAAGCGCAGGCTCTCGAAGCGGCGCAGCGCCGCGGTCAGCGACTCGACCGTCGGCTCGCCGAAGAAGACGCCCGTGCGCCCATCCGCGATCGTCTCCAGAGCGCCGCCGGCGCCGTAGGCGATGACCGGCGTGCCGCAGGCCAGCGCCTCCAAGGGAACGATGCCGAAGTCTTCCTCGCCGGGGAAGATCAGCCCGCGCGCGCGCCGCAGCGCGGCCAGCAGCTCCTCCTGCGTGACCCAGCCGCGAAACTCGACCCCGGGCCCCGCAGACCGCGCCAGTCGCCGGCGCTCGACGCCGCTGCCGATGACGACGAGCCGCCGCCCGAGGATGCGGGCGGCCTCGATGGCCAAGTCGACGCGCTTGTAGGGCACCAGCGCCGAGACGACCAGGTAGAAGTCCTCGCGCGCGACGCCCGGGTCGGGGATGAAGAGATCGGTCTCCAGCGGCGGATGGACGACCGCGGCCTCCCGCCCGTAGTAGCGCCGGATGCGCCGGGCCACGTTGTGCGAGTTGGCGACGAAGCGATCGACCCGCTGCGCGCTGACCACATCCCAGGTGCGCAGCCAGGTGGCGGCGGCCGTCAGCGCCCAGGAGACGGGGAAGCGATAGCGCCCGCCGCCGAAGTAGTCCTCGTAGGCGAGCCAGACATAGCGCATCGGCGTGTGGCAGTAGCAGACGTGGACGGTGCCGGGATGGACGACGACGCCCTTGGCCACCGCATGGCTGCTGGAGAGCACGAGGTCGTAGCCGCGCAGGTCGAAGCGCTCGATGGCCAGCGGATAGATGGGCAGGTAGCGCTGGTAGCGCGTCCGGCCGCCCGGAGCGCGCTGGATGAACGAGGTGCGGATCGGATGGGACTCGATCGTCGGACTGACGCTTCCCGGCCGGTGGACGAGCGTGTGGATGGGCGCCCCGGGAAAGAGCGTGCAGAAGGCCTCGAGGCACTTCTCGCCGCCCCTCATGCCGGTCAGCCAGTCATGGACGAGCGCCACTCTCACGCCGCATCTCCTGGATGCAGTCCACCCGCGGGCCGCCCGGGGCGCGCCCCCCCCGCCGGCGGCCCCCTAACGCAACCGGGAGGGCATCCGCTCGAGGCGGACCCGCTTGCGGTGCGGATCCCAGGAAAAGTAGCGGATGAAGGCCCGCCCGTGAACAAGAGATATCGGCAGCGGCCCCCAGTAGCGGCTGTCGTCGCTGGCGTCCCGGTTGTCGCCGAGCACGAAGCAGTGGCCGGGGGGCACGGTCAGCGGCGGGAAGCTGTCGCGTAGGGGATCGCTGGCCGGATCGCGGTGCACGGCGTAGGGCTCGTGGCCAGGCTGCCCGTCGACGAAGAGGCGCCGGTGGCGCATCTCGACGGTCTGCCCGGCCACGGCGACGACACGCTTGATGTAGTCGTTGCTCCGCCGGCCGCCCGGCACCGCCGCGGGAGGCTCGAAGATGACGATGTCGCCCGGCCGGACCCCGCGCAACGCGGGCAACTCGCGGCCGATCAGCGGCAGGCGCGC
>VGIY01000465.1 GCA_016867695.1 Candidatus Eiseniibacteriota bacterium
AGGCGGCCCGGTACCAGCTCGCGGAGGGGGCGGGACGGCTCATGCCGGCAGTGTCCGGATCCGACGGGCGGGTGTCAATCGGCGCCCCCCCCGCGCTCGGGGCCTGCGCGACCGGCGGCCGTGCAACCCGAAGGGCCCGTGGGCGCCCCCCGCGCTCGGTGCCTGACGTGGCCGGACCGCGGCGGTACCGCGGCGGCAACGCGTTGCCGGGAAGACGATTCCGTCGCATCTGCGGGCCGGCGGGCTCATCCGAGCCACTTCGCCCGCCGCGCGCCTCCCGATGCCCCCCCGCGCCGGCCGGGGCTGGGGCTCTCGGCCCTGGAAGCCGATAGATACGGGGAATGGGAGGGCCCGTGGGCCGGTTGAAGGAGCGACTGCGGAGCGTCGAGACGCGCTTCCTCATCGTCGTCGCCTGCGCGTCGGCGGTGATGGTCTTCGCCGTCCTGATGCTCAGCCACTACCAGCATCGCGCCCGCGAGGACGCGATCCGGCGCAGCCACGCCGCCATGG
The DNA here is from genome assembly GCA_016867695.1 of Candidatus Eiseniibacteriota bacterium. Lineage (GTDB taxonomy): Bacteria > Eisenbacteria > RBG-16-71-46 > CAIMUX01 > WJJG01 > VGIY01. Next base: position 511 of record VGIY01000465.1, read on the forward strand.
CGCTCGAGTACAACCTCGCCATCCGCCACTACATCTCTTCCGAGATCCGTCCGCGAGCGATGGCGTGCGTGCCGGAGGGCGAGTTCGTCGCCGAGACCATGTCCACTTCCTTCGTCTCGCGCAGCGTCTTCGAGATGGTGCGGGCCGAGTTCGGCGACATCGTGCTCAAGTTCTCTTCCGCCGATCCCCGCAATCCGATCAATCGGGCTTCGCCCGAGGAGCTGCGGCTGATCGAGCGTTTCGACGCTCATCCGGAGATGGCCTCCTGGTCCGGCACGCTGGCGATCGACGGCCGGACCCACCTCGCCTGTGTCCGGCCGCGGCGGGCGGAGGCCTCGTGCCTGGCCTGCCACGGCGATCCCCGGGATGCTCCCTCCGGCCTGCTCGAGCGCTACGGCGACAGCACGGGATTCCACCGCCGGATCGGCGAGGTCATCGGCCTGGATCTCGCCGCCCTGCCTCTCTCCGGCAGCCCGCTCGCCCTGGCCGCCCAAGCGGCGCCGGCGATCCCGCTCGTGATCGCGGTGGTGAGCTCCTTCGCCCTCGTCATCCTGCTCACCTTCCGCCGGCTCGTGACCGCCCGCCTGCGCCTGATGATCGCCCACCTCTCCGCGCGCGCGAACCCCGAGGACCTCGCGCTGGATGTCGGCGCCCTCGGCGGCAACGACGAGATCGCGCTCATGGCGGAGAGCTTCAATGCCCTCGCCGAACGGATGCGCGCGCTCTACGCCTCCCTGGAGGATCGCATCACCGAGCGCACCGGCGAGGTGGTGCGCGCCAAGGAGGAGGCCGAGGCCGCCAGCCGGGCGAAGAGCGACTTCGTCGCCAACATGAGCCATGAGCTGCGCACGCCGCTCAACGGGATCCTCGGCCTGAGCGACCTGCTTGAGATCGCGCCGCTCGCCGACGAGCAGCGCCGCCACGTCGCGACGCTGCAGCGCACCGCCGAGGGCCTGCTGCGGCTGATCAACGACCTGCTCGACTTCTCGAAGATCGAGGCGGGCAAGCTCGAGCTGGAGACGATCGACTTCGACCTGCGCCACATGCTGGCGACGGCGCTGGAGACCTTCGCCCATCACCCGAAGCGGGATCGGGTGAGCGTCGCCTGCGAGATCGACCCCGGCGTGCCGGCCACGCTGCGCGGCGATCCGGGACGGCTGCGCCAGGCGATCCTCAACCTCGTCGGCAACGCGCTCAAGTTCACCGAGGCGGGCGAGGTGCGCGTGCGCGCCATGGTCGTCGAAGGGAAGGAGGGCGAGGCGCTCCTGCGCCTGTCGGTCAGCGACACCGGCATCGGCATCCCGCCGGAGAGGCAGGAGTCGATCTTCGAGGCCTTCACCCAGGCCGACGGCTCGACGACCCGCCGCTACGGGGGAACGGGCCTCGGGCTGACCATCACGCGCCGGATCGCCAAGCTGATGGGGGGCGACCTGCGGCTCGAGAGCCAGGTCGGCCGGGGCAGCACCTTCCACCTCGAGGTCCGGCTGGAGCGCGCCTCCGGCGACCAGGCGGACGAGGGGCGGGTCCTCCCGGGCCGGCTGCAGGGGCTGGCGGCGCTGCTCGTCGACGCGAACGAGGGACAACGCCGCCAGCTCCTGGGATTCCTGGGCGGCTGGGGAGTGGCGGTGACGGAGGCGCCCGACTGGCGCCAGGCGCTCCGGGAGGCGACGCTGGCGCCGGGCGACGGGCGCCCCTTCCGCCTGATCCTGATCGACGCCCAGTTGCCCGGAGTCGACGTCTTCGAGCTCGCTCGCCAGCTGCGCGAGCTTCAGGGAGAGGGCCCCGTGACGGTGGTCGTGCTGACCGCCGCGGGGGTGCGCGGCGACGCGGCCCGCTG
>VGIY01000466.1 GCA_016867695.1 Candidatus Eiseniibacteriota bacterium
ACGGGCCCCCGCGCCGCCCGGCGCCGCGAGTGCGCCCGGCGCCGCGAGTGCGCCCGGCGCCGCGAGTGAGCCCGAGGCCGCGAGTGCGCCCGAGGACGGGAGCGCGCCCGAGGCCGCGAGTGCGCCCGAGGCCGCCTGGCCCGCGCCGCCGGCCGCGGAGGTCGAGTCGAGCGTCTTCCTTGTGGACGGTCTCTGGCCCGCGCGCGAGGTCTCGCCCGGCGAGCCGCGGCGTCGCTCACCGCTCGAAAACGCCCCCGGCTACCAGCCTCCGGGCGATCCCGAAGCGGAGTCGGTGATCACGGGCCGGCGCCGGGTGGGCCCGATCGACATCCCCTTCAGCGGAGGGGCGCGCACGGCGACGAACTTGGCGAAGATCGTCCTCGACGCTCTGGCCTTGGAGGAGGCAGAGACGCTGCAGCTCATCCGCCTCACCTTCCCGGAGTTTCGCGACATCTGCTGGCCCGAGTTCCCGCAGAGCCGCCCGGCGACGAACATCGAGGCCGAGGACGCGTGGGGATTCCTGAACCGCAGCAGCGTGACCGGGATCAGTCGCGGGCTCTCCGACTGGGGCGGCCGGGCCTACGAGTTCATCGGCCTGGACATCGGCGAGGGCTTCAGCCGCTACGCGCACTTCAACCTGTACAAGGGCGTGCGCATCCGGGCGCGCGACGAGGCGGGCCGGATCGTCGAGATCCCCATCGCCCGGACGTTCATCGAGCGGGACGGCGTATGGAAGATCTACGGCTACAAGGAGTAGACAGGTCGCCGCCGATCTGCTATCCCCGACGGCGCGCGACGCCGCGGCGCCCGGCGCCGGCGAGCGCCGCCGCGGGGGTCCGGCGATGTGGCGCACCAAACCGACCGATCGCTTCGTGCTGCGCTGGATCAAGCTGCGCCTCTCCGCTCCCCTGACCCTGAGGCTCGCGCCGATCTCCCGGCTGAGCCCGCTGCACCTGACCGCGGCGGCGGCGTTCCTGGGGTGCCTGGCGGGCCTGCTCTTCGCGCTCGGCCGCGCCTGGCAGGCGGGGTGCGTGGCTGCGCTGGCCCAGATCCTGGACGGAGCGGACGGCCAGCTCGCCCGCCTGCGCAACACCGCTTCGGCCGCGGGCGCCTTCCGGGACTCGCTCCTCGATCGCTACGCCGACGGGGCGATGCTCGGCGGCCTGGCGATCTTCGTCATCCGGGAGCCGCTCTTCGGTCCGTCTTGGCTGTGGGCGCCGGCGGGGTTGCTCGCTCTCGTCGGCAGCAGCCAGATCAGCTACGCCTCGGCGCGGGCGCAGGCGCTGGGCCTCGATCTCGGCCCGCCGACGCTGGCGAGCAAGGGCACGCGGATGAGCGTGATGATCCTCGCCGCCTGGGCGTCGCTCCTCTGGCGCGGCGCGCCCGCGATCGCGCTTCTCTACCTCGCGCTGCACACGACGGCCGAGACGGCCAGGCGCCTGGCGATCGTCTCCCGGGGGGACCGGCGCGCCGCGGCCCGACCGGGGGAAGGGCCGAGCGCAGAGGGGGAGCTCCCCGCCGGCGCGCCACGGGAGGGGAGCGCGTGAACGGGCCGATCGCCGCCAGGGGAGTGATCCATGGCCGCTTCCAGGTCCTGCACAACGATCACCTCGTCTACCTCCTCGCCGGCCGGGCGCTCTGCCGGCACCTGGTCGTCGGCATCACGAACCCCGATCCCGGCCCGCGCCGCGACGAGCCGGCCGATCCCGACCCGCGCCGCGACGAGCCGGCCGATCCCGACCGCGGCTCGCCCCTGGCCAATCCCCTGACCTACTTCGAGCGCCACCAGCTCGTCCGCGCCGCCACGGAGGAGGCCGGCGTGCCGCCGGGCGATCTCTCGATCGTGCCCTTCCCGATCCACGACCCGGCGTCCTATGCTCACTACCTGCCCCTCGACGCCCTCTTCTTCCTGACCATCTACGACGCCTGGGGACGGGAGAAGCTGGCGCGCTTCAGGGCGCTCGGCCTGCGCACGCGGGTCCTCTGGGAGCGCCCGGAAGAGGCGAAGGGCATCCGCGGCCGGGTCGTGCGCGAGCGCATGGCGCGCGGCGAGCCCTGGCAGGCCCTGGTGCCGCCGAGCGTGGCGCGGCTGCTCGAGGCCTGGGGGGTGCCCGAGCGCATCCGCGCCCTCCACGCGCGCGGCGGGGAAGCGCCGGGGTAGACCCGATGCGCCGCGCGCGCGCCGCGGGAGGGCGCAGCGGCCGGAGGCGCCGCGCGGAAGAACGAAGCCACGGGCGGCGCTGTGCGCACGCCGCCGCGGGAGAGCGCAGCGGCCGGCGGCGCGGCGGGGGCGCGGTCCCCGGAATGGCCGGATCACGCCGGCGGTCCGCCCCCCCCGCACGGAGA
>VGIY01000467.1 GCA_016867695.1 Candidatus Eiseniibacteriota bacterium
CAGGAGCTCTGGAGGGGGCGCGCCTTCGCCGATCTCTTCCCGAGCATCCTCGGCGTGACCGAGGCGGAGCTCTCGGAGTCCTGGGCGCACGACCTGCGCCAGCGCTACTACCCCGACGTCCAGCGCGCCGAGCCGATCGGCATCGGCGCGCGGCGCCTCGGCTCCTGGGACGTGGAGCTGAAGCCGACGCCGATCCCCCCGGGGTTGCCGGGGCTGGAGGGGCAGTTCGTCTTCCTCTCGCCGCATTCGGGCTACCTGAGCATCTATCACGCGGCCCACGACGCGTCGGGCTCGAGGCCGAGGACGCTCGTCCAGGGCCAGCGCAGCGCGGAGTATCTCTCCTTCCACGCGATCCGCAGCCGGCTCGACGTCTCGCGCGACGGCCTGCTCGTCTTTTCCGCCCAGCAGGGGGAGAGAGACCAGCTCGTCGCCTTCGATCTGGCCGCCGAGCGCGTCGCCGGACGCTGGAGCTTCGCCGACCTAGTGGGGATCACCTCCCCGCAGTGGGACGCCGCCGGGGAGCGGATCGTCTTCTCCGGGCTGAGCCGGGACGGGCACCAGGACATCTACCTGCTCGACGTCGGCACCTGCGCGCGGGAGCGCCTGACGCACGACCGCCACTGCGACACGGAGCCCGCCTTCCACCCGGACGGCCGGAGCGTGGTCTTCGTCTCCGACCGGGGACAGGCGGGGGCGGGCGGTGCGCGCAACCTGTTCCAGCTCGACCTCGACTCGGGGGCCATGCGCCGCGTCACCGAGGGCCCCTGGCTGGACCTCTCGCCCTCCTGGTCGCCCGACGGGAGCCGGCTTCTCTTCGTCTCCACTCGCGACGGGCTGCGCAACCTCCACGTGATCGACGAGCGGGGCCGAAGCGCGCCGGTGACGCGCGCGCTCGAGGGGCTTCTCGATCCCCGCTGGCTGCCTTCCGGCGACGAGGCGCTGGTCACCGTCTATCGCTCCGGCCGCTTCGAGACCTTCGCCATCGAGGTCGCGCGGCCGGCGCCCGAGGATCCCCCGGCCGGCCCTCCGGCGGACGGGCTCGCCGGGGGATCCGCGGAGGACCCCGGCGAGCCCTTCCCCTCCTTCGCGCCGGAGGCGGACCCGGCGCCGGCGGCGCAGGCGGTGCCGGCGAAGCGAGTTCCCTACCGGACGACCTTCGCGCTCGACGCCGCCCAGGGGGGCGTGGCGGTCGATCCGGGACTGGGCAGCGGCGAGGGGCTGCAGGTGCTGCTGCGCGACATGCTCGGCAACCGGATGATCCTGCTGCAGCTCGCCAACACGACCATCTCGACGCGCGACTTCTTGGAGAGCTTCTCCGCCGGGGCGACCTACGTGGACCTGAGCCGCCGGCTCAACCGGGGTCTCTCGCTCTATCACCACGCGGGGAACTACTACGACGAGTTCGACCTGCCCTACTTCGAGCGGCGCGTCGGGGCGACGGGCCTGTGGAGCTACCCGCTGTCGCGGTTCACCCGCCTGGAGACCTCGCTCGGACTGGCCTACGCGGAGAAGGACAAGCCCTCGACGGGAGTCATGCGCCACGGGGCGATCGCGGCGCACTACCTCTCCTGGACGCACGACACGGCGCTCTGGACGGGCACCGGGCCGATCGACGGCGAGCGGATGCACGTGACGCTGGGCCTGACGATGAATCTGCGGCGCCCCGGTATCGAGAACGTGCTCGCGCTCGCCGACGCGCGGCGCTATGTGCGCCTCACGCGCCAGAGCGCGCTGGCGCTGCGCCTGCAGTTGCGCGCCTCGGGCGGCCCCGATCCGCAGGTCTTCCTGCTGGGCGGCGCCAACTCGCTGCGCGGCTATCCCTGGCGCCGCCTCCAGGGGACGCGCGCCGCGCTGGCCAACGCCGAGGTGCGCTTCCCCGTCGTGCGCCGATTCCTGATCGACGCCGCGCTGCTCGGCCCGCTCCACTTCCCCGGCATCCAGGGCGCGCTGTTCGCGGACGCCGGCCAGGCCTGGTACCGGGAGTGGCCGCGGGACTGGCGCGGGAGCTACGGGCTGGGCCTGCGGCTGGGACTCGGCGGGCTGCTCGTGCTGCGCTATGACCTGGCGCGGCGGACCGATTTCCGCGAATGGCCGCGGGAGACCTTCGGCGAGTTCTTCGTGGGATGGAACTACTAGCATGCGCGCAGCCACTGCGATATCCCTGTCGGCCGCGGCGATCCTCGCGCTCGCGCTGCCGGGCGCGCCGGCGGCGGCGGGGGCGGCGGGCGACCCGGGGACGGCGGCGCTGCAGGCGGCCTGGCGGGCGGACCTCGGGCGCGCCTTGGGCACGGAACTGGCCCGGCTCCCGGGCGGCATCGCCGTGACGACGCTGGAGCGGCGCTGCGC
>VGIY01000468.1 GCA_016867695.1 Candidatus Eiseniibacteriota bacterium
ATCGACTTGCCCGTCCCGGTCTCGCCGCTGAGGACGTTCAGCCCGGGCGCCAGCGCCAGGTCGGCCTCCTCGATCAGGAGGAAGTCGCGCACGCGCAGCCGGCGCAGGCGCGCCGCGGGACGGGTGCGGCCGTTCAGGTGCCCCACTTGAGCTTCTCGCGCAGGACGTCGTAGAAGGTCCGCTGGCGCAGCTGCACGAAGCAGCTGCAATGCTCGGCGCGGCCCACCTGCACCGCCTCGCCCGGATGGAGCGGCAGCACCTGCTGCCCGTCGACCGAGAGCAGGATCTCGCCGCCGGAGACGTCCGCCTCGAGGCGGATCGTCTCGAAGGCGGGGAAGACGACGGGGCGGATGGAGAGCTTGTGCGCGCAGATCGGGGTGGCGATCAGCGCGTCGAGCAGCGGATTGAGGATCGGCCCGCCGGCGGAGAGCGAGTAGGCGGTGGAGCCGGTGGGCGTGGCCACGATCATCCCGTCGGCGCGGAACACGCCGACCATGCTCTCGCCGATGCGCATGCGGATGTCGAGCAGCCGCTGGCCCACCTCGTGGACGACGGCGTCGTTCAGGCCGTAGAGCGTCGCCCGCGGTCGTCCATTGCGCCCGAGGATCGAGGCGCGCAGCATCATCCGCCGCTCGATCGTGTAGTCTCCCCGCAGCGTCTGCTCCAGGGCGCCGTAGAGGTCGCCCACGGCGACGCCGGCGAGGAAGCCGAGGCCGCCGAAGTTGACGCCGAGGATCGGCACCTGGCGCGGGTAGAGCCGGCGCGCGGCGCCGAGCAGCGTGCCGTCGCCGCCGAGGACGACGAGCAGGTCGAGCCGGCCGCCGAGCGCCTCGGGGGCGACGCGCTGGACGCCCGCCGGCAGCTCGCGGCCCAGGTCGTCGCTCACCCAGACGCTGCAGCCCTCCTTCAGCAGCCAGGCGGAGAGCTGCCCGAAGACCGCCCGGCAGCGCCGCTTGGTGAAGTTGGGGTGGATCCCGACCGCCCGGATCATCCGCCGTGCCATCTCGCCTCCCTCGCCGCGCGGGTTCAGTCCCCGCGCGTGGCCGGCGCGCCGGCGGCCCCGGTCTCCGACTCGGGGCGCAGCTCGCCGTCGGGCATGAGGATCTCGATCTCCCGCTCCGCCTCGGCGAGCCGCGCGGCGCAGCGGCCGTGCAGCTCGTGCGCCTCGCGGTAGAGCGCCAGCGCCTCCTCCAGCGGCAGCGTTCCCGCCTCGAGCCGGGCGGCGATCGCCTCCAGGCGCTCCAGGCCCTCTTCGAGGTTCATCGGCTTCTCCTCCGGCGCCTCGCCCCGCGCCCTGCGCTTCGCCGGCGCGCCTCCCCTCGCCTCGCGGCCGGATCCCCCCGGCGGCGCGCTCGCCGACGCCCCGCCGACCGCGGGCATGGCCAGCTCCTCCTGCCCGCGGGATCGATCCGCGGCCCGCTCGTCACCCCTCGCCACGGCTGCCTCCCTCCGACTTCGCCCCCGCCATCCGCTCCGCGCGCCCGGTCTCGCTCCCCGGCGCCGCGCCTCGCCCCGGGCCCCCGCCGTCCGCTCCGCGCGCCCACCCCCGCTCCCGGACCCCAGTCTAGGACTCCCGCGCCTCGACGCGGCAGCGCAGCGCCCCATCGCGCAGGACGAGGCGCAGCTCCTCGCCCGGCGCCGCGGATGCCGCCGAGGCGACCAGACGCCCCGCGCCGTCGAAGGCGAGCGCGTAGCCCCGCTCGAGCACCGCCCGCGGGCTCAGCGCCTCGATCCGCGCCTGCGCGTGGGCCAGCCGCTGGCGGGCGAGCAGCAGCCCCTGCGCCGCCGAGCGGGCGATCCGCTCGACCAGCCGCTCGCGCCGTTCCCCCGCCGCCCGGAGCGCGCGGCGCGCCTCGAGCTCGATGCGGCCGAGCAGCTCGTCGGCGCGCTGCGCGTTCTGGCGCAGCCGGTCGCGCGGGCTCTTCAGCGCGTGGCTGCGCTCGATCGACCGCAGCCGCAGGCGCGCCTCGCCGAGGAGCCGCAGCAGAGCCCGCCGGGCCCGCTGGCGGACGGCGCGCGCCGCGGCGACCGTCTCGCGGATGTCGGGCACGGCCAGCTCGGCCGCGGCCGAAGGGGTCGGGGCGCGCAGGTCGGCGGCGAAGTCGGCGATCGTTTCGTCGATCTCGTGACCCACCGCCGAGACGACCGGCAGGCGCGAGGCGGCGATCGCCCGGGCGACCGCCTCCTCGTTGAAGGCCCACAGGTCCTCGAGCGAGCCGCCGCCGCGCCCGACGATGAGCAGGTCGATGTCGTCACGGGAGTTCAGCTCGGCGATCGCCCGGGCGATGTCGGGCGCCGCCTCGGGCCCCTGGACGAGCGTCGGGCGCAGCAGGATCCGGATCGG
>VGIY01000469.1 GCA_016867695.1 Candidatus Eiseniibacteriota bacterium
GATGCCGACGGTCGGCTCGTCGAGCAGCAGCAGGCGGGGCTGGGCGACCATGCCGACGGCGAGGTTCAGGCGGCGCCTCATGCCCCCCGAGTACTTGCGCACCGGCTGGCGGCCCCGCTCGGCCAGCCCGACCGCCTCGAGGACGGCGTCGATCCGCGCGCGCAGGGTCCTTCCGCGCAGGCCGGCCAGCCGGCCCCAGAAGGCGAGGTTCTCGCGCGCGTTCAGGTCGCCGTACAGGGCCGTCTCCTGCGGCACGACGCCCAGGTGCTCTTTGAACCGCAGCGGATCGGCGGCCAGGTCGATGCCGTCGAGCGCGATCGATCCCCGATCGGGCCGCAGCAGGCCGGAGATGCAGGAGATCGTCGTCGTCTTGCCGGCGCCGTTGGGTCCCAGCAGGCCGTAGATCTCCCCCGGCTGGATCCGCAGCGAGACGCCGTCCACCGCCGTCAGGGAGCCGAAGGCCTTGGCCAGATCGCGGACCTCGAGCATGGGGCACCTCGCACGATCGGGTTGCCGCGCCCTCTCGCGAAGGCGCACGGGGGGCACGCTAGCACCGACTCGCGAGGGCAGGCAAGCGCGGCGCGGCGCCTGTGGCCTGGCGCGCCCCTTTGCGTTGATCCCGTAACGACTATCTGGGCAGTATGTTAGCAAGACACTGCCAGTTTGATCTGTGGCTGAGTATCTTCCCGCGTACGCTGAGTGTTCTACTGCGATGTCGCCCCAACAGTGGCCCAATCGGCGCATGGGTGTTCGAATCGAACGGCCAGTGGTCACTCGGATCCTGGCGCGCTTCTCCAAGGGGCCCGAGCTGATCCAGATCATGGTCGGCCCCCGCCAGGTCGGAAAGACGACCGCGGCGCGAGCGGTCGAGCGCGCCTGGACGGGGGCGGTCCGGTACGCCGCTGCTGATCTTCCCCTTCCTCCCGGACCGGAGTGGGTGGAAAACCAGTGGCAGATGGCCCGCCGAGACCTCGGGTCGGGGCCATCCCTGCTCATCCTCGATGAGGTGCAGAAGGTCCGAGGCTGGAGCGAAGTCGTCAAGGCCTGCTGGGACGAAGATCGCGCCGCCGGCCGACAGGTTCGCGTGCTGCTGCTCGGCTCCTCCGCACTGCTGCTGGCCCGAGGCGCGAGTGAGAGCCTTGCCGGTCGCTTCTTCCTGCACCGCTGCCCGCACTGGTCCTGGCCGGAGTGCCGTGAGGCGTTCGGTTGGGATCTGGACCGGTGGGTCTTTTTCGGCGGCTATCCCGCCGCGGCTGCGCTGGTGGATGACGAAGCATCCTGGCGCTCCTACATCCTTGACTCCCTGATCGAGACGGTCATCGCCCGGGATGTCCTGGCCCTCCTGTTTACGGGGCTGGACAGGTACTCGGCGGGAGAGGCCCGCAGCCGCGGATCGAGCCCGATGCTCGTCGCCTGGAGCAACGCGCTGGTCAGCGCGCTTCGACTACGGTCCTTCGAGGAGACGCGGTCCGCCCATGATGCCTGGGGGCGGTTGGTGGAGAACGCGGTGGGAGCGCACCTCTTGAACCACTTGCAGGGCCTGCCGTACGAGGTGACCTACTGGCGACACCGGAGCGACGAGGTAGACTTCGTTGTCCGGTCGCCGCGCGGAGTGTGGGCGATCGAAGTCAAGAGCGGCCGGTCGGGAAAGGCGACCGGCGCTGCGGCGTTTCTCCGAGCGCACCCGACCGCGCGGCTTCTTCTCGTGGGCTCCGGCGGGCTCGCGCTCGAGGAGTTCTTCCTTCTGGACCCCAAGGACTTGCTTGCCTGACCCGGTGTCTGCGCAGGGCCGCTTCGCCGGCCAGGAGGGCGCCGGAATCGGTTGACACACCGTGTCGGAATCCCGTCCACTGGCCTGGTTCCCCGTGACCCATCTCCAACCGGAAGGAGGCAAGATGCAGAGAACCCGGAGCACACTGGTCCTGGCGGCGCTGGCCCTGGTCGTCTCGCTCACAGGCTGCAATGACGACGACTGCCCCGTGTGTCCGTCGGTGGACAAGCCCACGACTCCCCAGATCACGGCATCGGCGACGGTCGTGACCTACATTCCGCACTTCGCGGGCGTCATTTGCTGATCGCGGAACACGCTTGCTGACAGTCACTTGCGGCGATCTTCAGCCCTCAGGATGCGCACGGTTTGAGTTTCCCAGGCGCGCAGCAGCCTACGGACCTGGCGGTGATTGCGGATCGCGACTCGTAGGACTCGGGCCTGTTGAGGTGTGACCATCCGGTGTACCTGTCGGCCGCCCTGCATGGAGCCCCATTCGTAGTACGGTCCATGGCGCGCCTGCTCATCGTGCGCGCAACGGCAGCTGGCCTTGCCACAGACCTTCCA
>VGIY01000470.1 GCA_016867695.1 Candidatus Eiseniibacteriota bacterium
CAGCGTCGACTTGCCGCTGCCGGAAGCCCCCATGATGGCGACCATGTCCCCCGCGGGCACGGTGAACGACACGCCGCGCAGCGCCTCGACGCGCGTGTCGCCCTCGCCGTAGACCTTGGTCAGGTCGGCGACGAGCAACAGCGGGGTCTCAGCGCCGTCCACCGCGCATCCCTCCCGGGGCGAAGGGGTTCACGGTGCCCTGGCCGCCGTTGCCCCCGCCGATCGAGCCGATCACCACGCGGTCCCCCTCGGCCAGCGAGTCCGAGACGACGGCGGTCATCATGCCGTCGGAGAGCCCGGGTGTCACCGTGACACGCCGCAGCGATCCGCCCGGCCCGAGCAGGTAGACGCCGCCCGGCTGCGGCTGGCGCGACGCGGGCCCGCCTGGGCCGGAGGCGGGCTCCTCCCTGCCGACCGCCGCGGCGCTCGGACCGGCGGCCTCGCCCGGGCCCGCGACCGCGGCGCCCGGACCGCCGGGTCCCGCTCCGCGCTCCGGCGCCGCGCCCGGACCCGGCTGCCGCGCCCCGCGCGCTGGCGCTCCGCCCGGTCCCGCCTGCCGCACTCCGCGCTCCGGCGCCGCCCCCGGCGGGCGGAAGCGCAGCGCCGCCGTCGGCACCTTGAGCGCGCCGCGCGCCTCGCCGACGACGAAGCTCACGTTGGCCGTCATGCCGGGCATCAGCTTCTCCTCGGGGTTGTCCACCCGAACCACCACGGTGTAGGAGACGACGTTTTGCTCGCTGCGGGGGGCGAGGCGGATCTGCCCCACCGCCCCGCGGAAGGTCAGCTCGGGAAAGGCGTCCACGGTGAAGGTCGCCGGCTGGCCGACGGCGACGCGGCCGATGTCCGCCTCGTCGACCCAGGCCTCGAGCTGCATCCGCTTCAGGTCGTTGGCGATCGAGAAGAGTTCCGGCGCCGCGAGCGAGGCGGCCACCGTCTGGCCGACATCGACGCTGCGGGAGATGACGATCCCGTCGATCGGCGAGCGGATCGTGGCGTAGCGCAAGTTGGTCTCGGCCCGCGCCAGGGCCGCCTCGGCCCCCTTGACCGACGCCCGCGCGGCGTCGAGGGCGGTCTCGGCGGCGTCGAGATCCGCCTGGGAGGCGAGCCCCTCGGCGCGCAGCGGCGTCAGGCGGGCGAGGTCGCGCTCCGCCTGGCGCAGCGCGACCAGCGCGCGCTCCAGGTCGGCCTCGTTCTGGGCCACCTGGGCGCGCAGGAAGGTGGGATCGAGCTCGGCCAGGATCGCGCCCTCCCGGACCTTGCTGTTGAAGTCGGCGTGCAGGGCCGCGATCGTGCCGCTGATCTGGCTGCCGACCTGGACCGTCGTCACCGGATTGAGCGTACCCGTGGCCGACACGGCGACCCGCAAGTCCCCGCGCTGCACCTCCGCGGAGCGATAGGCGGGCGCGGACGCGCGCCCCCGCCAGCCCGACAGGAGCGCGACGGCGACCGCCGCGAGGGCGAGGACCAGGACGAAGAAAATCCACCGCTTGCTGCGCATCGCTCCCTCGCTTCCAGAGACCGCCGCGTTCGCACCATCCATGTCCGCGGCGCCCGGAGCGCCTCGGACCACCGGTCGAGGGCTCCCGCCACCTGTCGTTGCGGCCGGCGGAAGCCGCAAGGCGCTGAGCAGGCTAGCAGAAGGGGCCTGATCCCGGAAGCGGCCGGCCCGCCCGGGCGGTCCGCCAGGCTGCAGCGGCCCGGCCGACCCGAACGCACTCCCCGGACCCCCGCCGGGCACCCCCCGCTCCCCGCGCCCCACGGCCCTTCCACCGCCCAACGCCTCGGGCCGCCGGAACCAGCGCCTGATCCGCCCGCCGGCAAGCCGCGGAATGGAAGCCGCGCGGGGGAACCGCTGCGCAGGGGAACCACTTGCCGCCCACGCCGTTCCAGGTATGCTCCGGCCGGCCGAGCGGACGGACGCCCGACTCGCTTGGACGACCGGCAGCCCAGGGAGGCCGCATGGACTGGAGGCTTGAGCCCATTTCCGATCGGCCCCGGCGGCCCGGTCCGGTGCTGCTCGTCGTCATGGACGGCATCGGCCTGGGGTTCGGCGACGAGGGCGACGCCGTCGCCCTCGCCCGCACGCCGGTCCTCGACTGGCTGCGCGCCAACTGCCCCTGGGTGCCGCTCAAGGCGCACGGCACCGCGGTCGGGCTCCCCTCCGACGACGATATGGGCAACTCCGAGGTCGGCCACAACGCGATCGGCGCGGGCCGCCTGTTCGATCAGGGGGCCAAGCTGGTCCGCCGGGCGATCGCGGACGGGTCGCTCTTCGCCGGGGAGACCTGGCGGCGGCTGATCGAGCGCTGCCGCCGGG
>VGIY01000471.1 GCA_016867695.1 Candidatus Eiseniibacteriota bacterium
CGCCGGGATGCGCCGGGTCGAGGTGTGGGTCAAGGGACCGGGCGCGGGGCGCGAGGCCTCGATCCGCAGCCTGGCGGCCGCGGGGCTCGAGATCACGGCGATCCGCGACGTGACCCCGATCCCCCACAACGGCTGCCGGCCGCCGAAGCGGCGCCGGGTGTAGAGGACATTCGACGGACTCCGGGCGGCGGATGGCCCGCCGCCGGGGCGCCGTGACGCGAGAGCGCGGAGGCATCGGATGGGTGTGTATCACGGACCGAAGTGCAAGCTGTGCCGCCGGGAAGGCGTGCGCCTCTACCTCAAGGGGGAGCGCTGCTACACGGAGAAGTGCGCCCTGGAGGGGCACGCATATCCGCCGGGCGAGCATGGCCAGGACCGCCGGCGGCGCAAGGACACCTCGTACGGCGTGCAGCTGCGCGAGAAGCAGAAGGCCAAGCGCATCTACGGCGTCATGGAGCGGCAATTCCGCAACTACTTCGAGCGGGCGGCGCGGCGCCAGGGCGTCACCGGCGAGGTCCTGCTGCAGATGCTCGAGCTGCGCATGGACAACACGGTCTACCGGCTGGGCCTGGCGGCCTCGCGGAGCGCGGCGCGCCACCTGGTCGGCCATGGCCACTTCCTGGTCAACGGCCGATCCGTGGACCGCGCCTCGTACCTGCTCAAGCCGGGGGATGTCGTCTCGGTGCGCCCCGAGAGCAGGAAGATCGCCGCGATCCGCGAGAACTTCGAGAACCGCCGCCGCACCGAGGATCAGCCCTGGCTGGAGATCGACGAGAAGGAGATGACCGGGCGGATCGCCCAGATCCCGTCGCGGGAGCAGATTCCGGTGCCCGTGCAGGAGCAGCTCATCGTCGAGCTCTACTCCAAGTAGGCGCGGGTAAGGCCGTCGGAGAGAAGCGACTCAGGCTCGGCGAACCGAGGAGGTCCGAACGATGAAGTGGAAGATCCTCCACATGCCGGATTCCTACGTCAGGGACGAGGCGGTCTCGACGGCCACGTATGGGCGCTTCATCGTCAAGCCGCTCGAGCGCGGCTTCGGCTACACGCTGGGCAACACGCTGCGCCGGGTGCTGCTTTCCTCGCTGCAGGGGGCGGCGGTGGTGGCCTGCAAGCTCAACAACGCCGGCGTGCTGCACGAATTCACCGCGATCCCGGGCGTGCTCGAGGACATGACCGACATCGTGCTCAACCTGAAGCAGATCCGCTTCAAGCACCTCGGCGACGGGCCGCGGGTCGGCCTCTTCCGCAGCTCCAAGGCGGGCGCGGTCAAGGCGGGCGATCTGCAGATCTCGTCGGACATCATGATTCTCAATCCCGAGCAGCACATCGCCACGCTGAACAAGGACGCCGACTTCGAGCTCGAGGTCGAAGTGGCGACCGGGCGGGGCTACGTGACGGCCGAGGATCTGCAGAAGCTCGGCGAGCGCCCGTTGGGCACGGTCGTGCTGGACGCCAACTTCAGCCCGGTCACCCACGTCAGCTACGGCGTCGAGAGCGCCCGAATCGGGCAGCGCATCGACTACGACGAGCTGATCATCGAGGTCTGGACCGACGGTTCGATCCTGCCTCAGGACAGCCTGGGGATGGCCGGCAAGATCCTGCGGGACCACTTCAACCTGTTCGTCAGGTTCGAGGAGCAGTTCGAGGAGGAGGCCGAGGAGAAGGTCGACGAGGAGTTCACGCGCATCAAGGCGCTGCTGGAGAAGAGCGTGGACGAGCTGGAGCTCTCGGTCCGCTCGGCGAACTGCCTGCGCGCGGCGCGGATCCGCTCCCTGGGCGACCTGGTCCAGAAGAGCGAGCAGGACATGCTCCAGTACCGGAACTTCGGGAAGAAGTCGCTGAAGGAGATCCAGGACCTGATCCAGGGCATGGGGCTCGACTTCGGCATGGACGTGACGAAGTACCTGGGCGTGCGCACGGCGCCGGGCGAGCTCGAGTTCACCGAGGAGATCGAGGAAGGGGACGGCTTCGACGAGGAGGCCCTTGAGGCCGCCGAGGATCAGGACCTGTAGGGAGCTGCGCCCCGGCGCCGCCCGCGGGGCGGCGCGCGGATTCGCGGAGAAGGGGATCGGCCATGAGACACATGAAGGACGGGCGCAAGCTGAGCCGCACGGCCTCGCACCGGCGCGCCCTGCTGCGCAACCTGACGACGGCGCTCTTCGAGCACGAGCGCATCGAGACGACGCTGGCCAAGGCCAAGGAGGCCCGCCGGGTCGCCGAGCGCGCGATCACGCAGGCCCGCCGCGGCGACCTGCACTCGCGCCGGCTGGTCGCGAGCGTGGTGCAGAAGCCGGAGGTGCTGCAGAAGCT
>VGIY01000472.1 GCA_016867695.1 Candidatus Eiseniibacteriota bacterium
AACCATCTCGGCGTGATCTTCGGGGCGGTGGGCCTCGCCGCCCTGGCGCTGGACCAGGACGATCCGATCTTCAACCAGACGGCGCGGGATTCCATCGCCTGGTACCGGCAGAGGGCCGCCGCGCGCGTCCGCGACTACCTCAATGCGAGCTTCCCCCTCGAGGGGGCCGGCATCGAGGGCGTCCTCTACGCCATGTACGGCCTCAATCTCGCGCTTCCCTACGCGCTGGCGACGGAACGCCTGCGCACGGTGGCTTCGGGATACGACCCGCTGCCCTGGAACATGCGCGTGGATGCGCCGCGCAACGCCTATCAGGCGCCGACCTGGCTGTACTGCGAGCAGCTGCCCTTCAACCCCTGCGGCGGAACGCCGCTGAACGACACGGCCCGCCCGCCCAACGACATCCAGCCCAGCTTCCGGGCCTGGCCGTGGCTCATGGCCTTCTCCTCCGTCCAGTACCCCAGTCTGGCCGTCCCCTTCTTCTACACGATCTACCCTCCCGCGACGATCGCGGCCGCCGTGGCGGCGGACTTCGACTACCGGGCGCCGGACCCGGTCAGCGATCCCTTCGATGTCCGCCAGGTGACGGGTCCGGATTCCGAGTGCGCGGCGGGCGAGCTCAATAGCTGCGGCATTCTCCTCGGCTGGCCGGAGGCCCATCCCTATCCGGCTCTCGATCCGGGCGAACTGGCCCGCGGCAGATACTTCCCGGGGCGCGGCATCACCTACTTCCGGACCGGGGTCCAGATGCTCGGCCCCGACGGATCGCTGGACTGGAGACCCGATTCCTGCCTGATCACCTTCGAATGCCGCCAGCGTCCCACCTGGCCACCGAACTTCACGCAGTGGACCGGCCACACCCAGCAGGACATCAATCACTTCACGCTCTTCTTCGCCGGGCAACCCCTGTTCTACGACTCGGGCTACTCCGGCTACGGCCGCCCCCCGTCCTTCTTCTCCTCGGCGCACAGCCTGCACGAGATCCGCATCGGCAGCGGATCGTGGAAGGGCTTCGCGGGGAACCTGACCATCGGCAGCGCGATCGGCTCGGTGATCGGGTCGGGCATCGGCCCCTCCTTCGCCGGAGGCATCAACACCGAGTGCTGGCTCTCGACGGATGTGGTCCGCAGCGTCCGGCGCGTCGTCGTGCTGCCGCGACCGGGCGATCCGGCGCCCTATCTCCTCCTCCACGACGACTTCGAACTGACCTCCGCGGGCGCGGTCCGGGCCCTCATGCAGACGGACAACCGCTACGAGGGCGGCTCCGCCAACGCCCCCCTGGTCGACGGGAACGTCGCCCGCTGGCAGAAGGAGGAGGCCGCGGCCGTCCTGGCCTTCCTCTTCCCGCCCGAGATGTCTCTCTCGACTCCCTACCTGGCGCCCAACGACACGACCAACTGGCGGCCTCACTGGGTGGTCCGGGCCGAGGCGCCGGGCTCCGAGACGCGCCGCCAGATCGTCAGCCTGATCGAGCCGCGGTTCGCGAGCGACGGCGGCCCGGAGCTCGTCGACGAGTGCTTCTCCATCCAGACCAGCGACCCGGAGGGCCTGGCCTACCAGATCCACAGCGGGCGCCTCACGGATGTCGTCGCCTTCCGCCCCTATGACAGCATCGAGAACTGGTGGATCTACCCGCAGGGGTACGCCCCCATCGAGGCCGAGCAGGCGACGCTGGTCGCCGTGCGGTTCGACGGATCCGAGTTCTCGGACGGCAGCGTCCGCGCTGGACTGCTGTGCGGACGGGGGGCGCTGCGCTTCGACGGACACCTCGTGGCCGCGCTGTCGGGCGATCGGGCCTCATCCCTGACGTTCTCGGAGACTGGCGTCTCCTGCTGGGTCGACGGGACTGTCGCGCCCGAGTACTTCATGGATCTGACCCCTCCCGCCGCGCCGAGCGACCCGACCGACCGCTCACTGCCGGAGCCGAAGGCCGCGATCCGGTCGGGCGCGTACTGGCTGCGCCGGATGCCGAGCCCGCTGCGCGCGGGCGATCGGATCGAGTGGCACGGGCTCGGCGGCCAGGTCGGGATCGGGGTCTACGACACTTCCGGCCGTCTGCTCCGGTCCATCCGCGGCAGCGCCCCGCACGGCGACTTGAGCCTCATCTGGGACGGGCGCGCTTCCGACGGGCGGGCGATTCCGACCGGGCTGTATCTCCTTCGCGTCCGGCAGGGCGAGTCCGCCTGGGGCCGAAGCGTAATCGTCTTGCGCTGAGCGGTCCCCCGGGGGCGAAGCCCGGTCATCCCGCGCCACCGGGCACGCCTCGCGCCCGATCCCGGCAGCGATCCTCCCCCCCTCGAGCGAGCG
>VGIY01000473.1 GCA_016867695.1 Candidatus Eiseniibacteriota bacterium
TGATCGGCCCCGGCCCTGGCGCGCGATCGCCGCCGGTTTCCTCCTGGGCCTGCTCGCGCTCGTCTATCCGAACGCCCTGCTCTTCCTGCCTCTGGGGGCCGCCTGGATGATCCATGCCGCTCGGCGGGCGCCGTCGAGACCCGGGCAGGCGGCGGGCGCGCCGCGGGCGCGGGGGCGGGCATGGCGGGCGGCGATCCTCTTTGCCGCCGCCGCCTCGGCCGCGATCCTGCCGGCGACGATTCGCAACGCGGTCGTGGCGCGGGAGTTCGTGCCGATCTCGCTCAACGGCGCGATCAGCTTCTACTCCGGCAACACGGCGACGGCCGACGGCGTGAGCACCGACGTCCCCGAGTTGGCGCGATGGACCGGCAGCGACGCCTGGAGCTGGTTCCTCTACGACCGGCTGGTCCAAGGGATCGGCGAGAGCCGGGGGCGCGCGATCACGCACGGACAGGCGGCGGCCTGGTTCACGGCGCGGGCGTGGGAGGAGATCCGCGGTGATCCGGCGCGCTTCCTGGCGCTCTGCGGCAGGCGGGCGCTGCTGTTCATCAGCCCGCAGGAGCCCTCGATCAGCGAACTGGTCGCCCACGCCCGGCAACGCCGCCAGGCCCTGCGCTGGAGCCCCGGCTTCGCCGTCGTGCTGGGGACGGGGCTTGTCGGCCTGCTCCTGCTCGCCCGGGACGGGAGGCGCCGCCGCGACCCCGGGCTCGCCCTGGCCGGGCTCTTCGTCGCCGCCCAGTTCGCCTCCGTGGTCCTGTTCACCGCCGGGGCGCGCTACCGGGCGCCGGCGCTGCCGCTCCTCTTCCTGCCCGGCGCCTACGCGCTGGCGCGGATCCTCGAGTGGGCGAGGGCGGGGTCCTGGGGCCGCGCGGGGATCGCCGCGGCCGCGACCGCGGCGCTCGTCGCCGCCGCCGGCGTGCCGCTCGTCGCCCACGAGATCGATCCCGCGGCCTGGCGCGTCGACCGGGCCATCGCCCTCGATCGCGCCGGCCGGGAGGCGGAGGCGCTGGACGAGTACCGCGCGGCGGCGGCGGCATCGCCCGCCTTCCCGGGCTTGCGCGCCAAACTCGGCGCGCTCCTGGCGCAGCGCGGGGAGGTCGCCGAGGCGCTCGGCCACTACCGGGCGGCCGTGGCGCAGAGAGCGCAGGACGCGGAGCTGCGTCTCTCCTGGACCGCGCTGCTCATCGATGCCGGGGGGGTTTCGGAAGCCCTTCCGGTTCTCGAGACGCTGGCCGCGGCGCGGCCCGACCTCGCCGCGGCGCACTTCCAGCTAGGCTGCGCGCTGGCGCGCTCGGGCGAGTGGGCCGCGGCCGAGCGAGCGCTCGCCCGGGCGCTGGCGCTCGAGCCGGGGCATCCGCTGGCCCACCTCTACACAGGCATGGCCCTGGCGGAGCGGGGCGCGCACGGGGAGGCGCTCGATGCCTACCGGCGGGCGCTCGGACTCGATCCCGGCCTGGCCGACGCGCACGCCCGCCGCGCCTACTCGCTGCTCGCCCTCGGGCGCCGCGACCAGGCGCGGGAGGCGCTCGAGGCGGCGCTCGCGCTCGACCCCGCGCACGCCTGGGCCCACCGTCGGCTGGAGACGCTGCGGCGCTGAGCGCGCGTGGCGGTGGCGTCTTCGCGCGCGCCGCCGCGCGGGCACGGATGCGCGGGGCGGTCGTGCCTTCGCGTGCCGCAGCGCCGGCGCGGGGCATGATTGCGCGCGCCGCGATTGCGCGGGCGCCCGGCCGCAGCTAGGCTGGCCGGTCGAGGCGCCCGTTCGCGGGGTGGCCATCGGCGGGACTACCGGGCAGCGGTCGACGTGTCCGCGGCGCTCCGGGAGGCGGCGGGCGGGGCGGAAGCAGCGCCGTCGGTGGCGCGTGGCGGCAGCAGGCGCGAGGAGGTTCCATGTCCGGACAGACGGCTTCCCAGAGACCCGGGGGCGGGCCGCCCCGGGCGGCCGGCGCGCGACTGGCCGAGGCGGCGCGCGTGGCCATCGAGAAGGTCATGCGCGTCCGGCGCGGCGAGCGCGTCGTCATCGTCACCAACCCCGACCACGAGGTGAAGGCGATCTCGGAGGCGCTCTACGAGGCCGCCCGCGCCCGCGGGGCCGACCCGACGCTGATCGTTCAGCCCCGCCGCCGCTCCGTGGATCTGGCCGCCGACGCGGTCATCCACGCGCTGCGCTCCGCGCCCGAGGTGCTCATCTCGATCAGCGCCGAGAAGCTGGGCAAGGACCGCTTCGGGCTCGACAGGCCCTATCGCTTCCCCGGCGTGGCGGGCAAGTGGACGCACATCTTCGACGCGCTGCAGGGCGCCGGCAGG
>VGIY01000474.1 GCA_016867695.1 Candidatus Eiseniibacteriota bacterium
GCGCCCATCGCCGACAGCACCCGCGTGAGCCTCGTCGCCACGCTGGGGCGGGTGTCGGCCGAGGCCTACACGATCGACGGCCTGGCGGTGGGGAGCTACCGGGCCGCATCGCATGCGGGGCAGGCGATGATCATCGCCCAGGCGCGAGGCGTGCGCGACACGATGCGCGTGACGCTCTACTAGCGACGGCCCGAGAGGCGACGAAGGCCGGCGCTGCGCCGGCACCGGAGACGACGAAGGCCGCGAGAACCTCTCGGCGCCCGCGGCCCTGCTGTCTCGCGCGACCGATCAGGATGTCGCCTTGGAGCTGATCGGGATCGAACCGACGACCTCATGACTGCCAGTCATGCGCTCTCCCAACTGAGCTACAGCCCCGCGAGCCGCAAGAGCCTACCGGCGCCGGAAGCGCTGGTCAAGCGGGAATCGACCCTGCAGCTCGCGCCGCCACCGCTTGCGCGCGACCGCGACCCGCTCTCTCCCGCGACACCCGCTCCGCGGCGCCGGGTCCGGGCGCCCGGTCCCGGCGGCCACATCCGGCGGCCGCGCCCGGCGGAATCGCGGTTGCTTCCCCCGGGTCCCGTGCCGTAGCTTCGATCCCCGGGTCGCGCGGCCGCGCGACTCGCGGATGGGCGCGGGAGTGGTGAAACTGGTAGACGCGCGGGACTCAAAATCCCGTGGGGGATGACCCCGTGTCGGTTCGAGTCCGACCTCCCGCAAGCGCACTCGGGCAGTCGACTAGGCTCGAGACCCCGCGCAAGCGCACTCGGGCAGTCCAGCAGGATCGAGACCTCATGGGCCTGGCAGTACCCTCGCGCTGGGCGCAGGATGTGCCGCTCACGCAGCTGACGACCTGGCGCATCGGCGGGCCGGCCCGCTATGTGTCGCGCCCGCCCGACCTCTCCGCGCTGCGCGACGATCTGCGCATCGCCCGCGGCCTCGCCCTGCCCCTCTTCGTCGTCGGCGCCGGCGCGAATCTCCTCTTCCCCGATCGCGGCTACCCCGGCCTGATCGTGCGCCTGCCGTCGGGCCCACCGCGATTCTGCGCCGGCCCCGGGGAGGCGGCGGATGCCGCCGCGTCGCAGGGCGCCCTCTGCGCGCCGATCCGGGCCACGCTTCCCGCGGGGGCGCCGCTCGGCGCGAGCGCGCACGGCCTTGCCGAGCAGGGCTACGCCGGCCTCGAGTGGGCCGAAGGCATTCCGGGCACGCTTGGAGGCGCGGTCGTCAACAACGCCGGCGCCTACGGCGGCGACATGGCCGGCGTCGTCGAGGGGGTCGAGATGCTCGGCCTGGACGGGCGGCTGGAGCCTTGGCCCGCCGAGCGACTGCAGTTCGGCTATCGCCGCTCCGCCCTGAAGGGCCAGGAACCGACGAGGCGGATCCTCGCCGCCGTGCACCTGCGCCTGTCGACGGCACCTCCCGCCGCGCTCGCGCAGCGCGTCGCGGACTACCGCGCCCGCCGCGAGGCACGCACCCCCTGCGGCGCGAGCTGCGGCTGCGTCTTCCGCAATCCCCCCGGCGAGCCGGCGGGCCGGCTGATCGAGCGCGCCGGGCTCGCGGGCCGGTCGGTCGGCGACGCCCGCGTCGCCGAGGGGCACGCCAACTACATCGTCAACCATGGCCGGGCCCGCGCCGCCGATGTGCTCAAGCTCCTGCGCCTGATCCGCGAGCGCGTCCGCGAGGAGAGCGGCGTAGCGCTCGAGCTCGAGGTCCAGCTGGTCGGCTTCCCGCAGGCGGTGCAGGAGGAGTTCGCCTGAGGGCGCCCGATGCGCAACCCCTCTGCGTCGAGAGCACGAACCGCGCGTGGAATCTCCCGCGGCCCGGGTGTAGAATCGAGCCGCTACGGTCCGGAGTCGTCCGCCCAGCTTCGCCGCAGAAGGAGGAACCATGAAGCGCCTCACGATCGCCGCCGCCGGCCTCGCGCTCCTGGCCGGGCTCGTCTGGCCCGTCCAGGCAGCGGAACGCCTCGTGCTCATCGAGTACTTCTCCAACACCGGCTGACCGTCGTGCCCTGCGGCCAGCCGTGCGCTGGAGCGGATCCTCAACGCCCATCCCCGCGAGTGCATCATCCTCACCTATCACGTCTGGTGGCCGGCCTCCAACGACCCCTTCTACCTGGCCAACACCACCGAGAACAGCGCCCGCACGAGCTACTACGGCGTCAGCGCCGTGCCGCAAGTGCAGATCGACGGTCTGATCGATGCGGGCTACTCCGGTCCCTGGGAGGATTGGATCCTCGCCCGCCAGGCGGTCGAGTCGCCGCTGACCATCTCGCTGACCGGGCAGTTGCTCGGCGAGTC
>VGIY01000475.1 GCA_016867695.1 Candidatus Eiseniibacteriota bacterium
GGGGGCGGGGGGGGGGGGGCGGGGGGCCGCGGGGCCGCGTAGGGCGACGGGGCCGGCGCGTAGGGCGCGGGGGCCGGCGCGCTCGGCGCCGGCGGCGCGTAGGGCGCGGCCGGCGGCGCAGAGGGCCTCGGCGGCGGAGCCGACGGGGGGGCCGGCGGCCAGGCCGCCGCGGGGGGCGCCTGGGGAGCCGGCGGAGAGGGCGGAGGAGCCGCAGGGCGGCTCATCGCCGGAGGCGGCGGCGCCGCGGGCGTGGGCGGAGGTGGCGCCACCGGCGCGGCCGCTGCACGCGGCCGGAGGCTGAACCCGCATTTCCCGCAGTACGCCGCATTCGGCGCCACGGGCTGCCCGCAAGCGTCACACGTGGGCCCGCCCTCGGGCGCGGCCGGCGGCGACGGAGGGGCGGGCCGGGGCGGCGGAGCCGCGGGCGCCGGAGGCGGCGGTGCCGGAGCGGGAGGAGGCGGCGCCGGCGGCTTCGGGGCCGGCGGCGGGGGCGCAGGCGCGGGGGGAGGCGGCGGGGCGGCCGGCCTCGGCGCCGGCGGCGGGGCCGCGGGCGCGGGAGGCGGCGGGGCCGCGGCCTCGGGAGCACGGGGCGGCGGCGCGGGAGCCGCGGCGACCGACTCGATCTCCCGGAACTCCGCGTCCGACTCCGCGGGAATCGTGAACTCGCGGCCGCAGGCCGGGCACCGGCCCTGTTGGCCCTCCATCCCTTCGCGGGCCTTCAGCACCTTCCCACACTCGCACCGGAAGTGGATTCGCATGGCAAGTCCCCACCAAGAGAAGCCGCGGCCGTCACAATCGCCCCTCGCCAGTCTGCCGCCCCGAGCCGGGCGCGCGCAGATGATACCCCAACCGCTCTGCCCATGCAAGCGCTTTCGCGCCAAGCCGCAGTTGACAGCAGGCCCGTGGCACGCTTTGATAGGCGGGCAGCGGCCTTGGATGGAAGTCACTGCCCTTCAAAGGAGGCATCGGGATGCGGCTCAAGGGATTGCTGGTCTCGCTGGCGTCTGTTCTTCCTGCCCTCGCGTCGGCGGCGGAGCCGGCCAAGCTCGCCTTCGTGGCCGAAGGGAAGGAGTTCCGCTTCAACACTGGCCTTGTCCGCGGCAGCCTGCGGCCCCAGGGCAGGTCGCTCGGACTCGCGCCCGTGGCAGACTGTGCGTCAGGCGCCACGCTCTCGGGCGCCTACGGCCTCGTCTCCCACTATCGCCTCCTCGACGCCGAGACCCGCTACGGCGGCGGGGCGTGGGACTGGCCCAGCACCGCCCGCCTGCTCGACGATGGCGCGGTCGAGGCCGCCTGGACCGCCGACCAGGGGCACCCCTTCGACATGAAGGCGGTCTATCGCTGGGCCGCTCCCGGCACCCTCGACGTGACGACGACCGTGGCCCCCAAGAAGGACCTCGCCCGCCTCGAAGTCTTCCTCGCCTCCTACTTCGCCGGCTTCCCCGCCTCGCTCGTCTACGTCAAGGCCTGCCCCGAAACCGGCGACAAGCCGGGCTTCCTGGAGGCGAAGAAGTCCTTCGCCGTCTGGCAGATGTTCCCCCGCGACCCCGACGCGGTGAAGCTCATCCAGGATGGCCGCTGGAAGCGCCCGCCAAGCCCCGTTGACTGGAAGATCATGCACACGCTCGCCGGCCCCCTCGCCATGCGGCGGAACGCCAAGCTGGGCATCACCGCCCTCGTCATGGCCCCGCCCGCCGACTGCTTCGCCGTCGCCACCCCCTACAGCGAGGAGGGCCACGGCTCGCTCTACCTCTCCCTCTTCGGCCGCGACATCAAGGCCGGCGAGACCGCCACCGCCCGCTCCCGCCTCGTCCTCGCCCGCGGCCTCACCGACGAGGCCGCCATTGCCCTCTACCAGGCATACCTCAAGGAAGCCCCGCCCAAGTAGCGTCCCGACGTGCGCGCCACACGGCACCAGCCCAAGGCACTCGAGGATGGATGCGCCACGGCAAACGGCGCCGGCCGCCGCCGGGCCTCCGACTGCTTCCGCCCTCTGCCCTCAGCGCTACATGCTCAGACTCCCCCCTCGATTTCTGAGCGACCTGCGCGCAATTCCCGCTTGACACGGGGCCTCATAACAGTCGCCCCGGCGGCTCGATGTCCATTCCGGTGTTCACGATCCACTTGACCACGTCGCAATGGCGCGCGACCTGGGCCTCGACGGTGAACGCGTCCACGCGCCGCACGCCGGGCCTCGCAGCGGCGGCGTCGGCCTTCTCGGCCGTGGCCATGCGGATGGCGACGGCCATCGGGAGAGCGGGGCGGAAGGGCCGGCAGCCGCCGGCGCGGAGCCTG
>VGIY01000476.1 GCA_016867695.1 Candidatus Eiseniibacteriota bacterium
TAGTCCTCCTTCGCTGATCGAGGGCGCCCCCCCCGAGCCGGAGAGGGCGCCTGCGTTCGTCCGGGGCCGCCGGAAGCGCGCTCAGCGGACCAGCAGGAGCGGACGCGTCTCGATGGCTCTCCCGTCCAGCGACAGCCTGGCGTAGTAGACGCCGGCCGCCGCCGCCGCCCCATCGGGGCCCGTCCCGTCCCAGCGACGCGCGTGGGAGCCTGCGGCCAGCAGTCCCTCCTGGAGCACGCCGACCATGCGCCCGTCCACGCCGAAGACATCCAGCCGCACCCGGCCCGGCCGGTCCAGGGAGAAGCCGAGCAGCGCCGTCGGGCGCTGACCCGCGGACCAGGCGATCCGCAGCGTCCCGCGAGCCGGGGCGGGGCCCGCCATGCCGAGATCCTCTTCGGGCACGGCGGACTCGATCCACTCGCCCAGGCAGGCCAGGGTCGTGGGCCCCCCGGACGCCGTCGCCGCGGGCGTCCCCGTCACCTCGATGTCGTCCACGTAGGCGCCTTCCTGCGTCCCGAAGTGATTGCTGAAGAAGACGAAGCGGAAGCGAAGCGAGCTTCCGGACACGGCGTACTCGATGCGCCTCCAGGTCGCGTGATGGCTTCCGAACCAGCGCTGCTGCTCGACCCAGCCCGCGCCGTTCCAGAGCTGGAACGAGAGGTAGTCGGATGCGGCGGGAGTGCGGCACCAGATCCAGAAGGAGAGCCGGACGTCCGAGTAGCCGCTGATGTCGATCGCCTCGACCAGCGTCATGTCGGCGTTCATGTTGTTGTCGTACCGCTGCCCGGCGACATTGGAGTTCAGGGCGCAGTAGGCGCTTCTGTTGCCGCTGCGGACGCGCGCGCCCGAGGAGCCCGACTGGTCCCCCCAGTAGTCGAAGCCGCTGTGCCGGTTGGCGTCGCTCGCGGACCAGACATCCCCGGGAACGGCGTTCCACTCGAAGCCCTCGGCGAAGACCACCCACGACGAGGGGGCCCCGGCGCTGTCGGCGTGGAGAACCGACCGGTAGGCGTTCAGCCGCCCGTAGCCGGTCTCGGGATCGTAGCCGCTCTCACCCAGGTCGTCGCAGTGGGTTCGCAGGTTGTTGCGCAGCTGGTCGTTGGTCAGGGAGGGATTCTGCGACCAGACCAGCGCGCCGATCCCGGCCGCGTGGGGAGCGGCCGCGGATGTGCCGTTCATGAAGTCGATGTAGTCGCCCCCGCCGTAGCCCCCCGAACCGCGGATGTCGGTCGTGTGGATGCGCGTGCCGGGGGCGAGGAAGTCCAGGCCCGTGCCGTAGCTCGATCCCCACCAGTACTCGCCGTCGCAGCTCGACGGGTTCTTGCGCTCGTTGCAGGGAGAGAGCGCGCCGACGGAGATCGTGTTGGCGTAGGCCGCGGGGTAGCGCGGGCTGGAGCTGTTGGCGTTGCCCGCGGAGCAGAAGAGAGCGCAGCCCTGGCCGAAGGCGTAGTTGACGGCGGTCTCCACGGCGCTGGACGGGCTGCTGCTGCCGAGGCTGAGCGAGAGGATGCGGGCGCCATGATCCGCGGCCCAGGTGATGCCGTTGGCGACCGCCTCCCAGGTGCCGCTGCCGTACTCGTCGAGCACCTTGACGGGCATCAGCCTGATCCCCCAGGCGACGCCGGCGATGCCCTGGGCGTTGTTGCCCGCCGCCCCGGCGATTCCCGCGCAGCAGGTCCCGTGGCCCTCATCGTCCATCGGGTCGGAGTCGCCGTTGACGAAGTCGTATCCGGCGACCATCCGCCCGGCGAACTCGGGATGGCCCGCATCGACCCCGGTGTCGATGATCGCGAGCACGAGCGAGGAGCTGCCGGTCTGGATGTCCCAGGCCTCGTCGGTATCGGTGTCGCAGTCGATCGTGCCGACGGTTCCTCCGCCGTAGCGGATCGCCTGGCCGGTGTTGTCGTGCGCCCACTGCTGGGGATAGTAGGTGTCGTTCGGCGCGAGCATGGTGTGATAAAGGCCGTTCGGCTCGGCCCAGGCCACTTCCGGCAGCCGGTCGAGGCGCGCGACGGCGGTCGCCGGCTCCTCGGGGGCATCGAAGCGCACGACGAAGACCCGATCCATGCCCATGGCGGCCTTGCGAGCCGGGTCGATGGAGAGATCGAAGAGCGGCCGGATCTCCCGGGCGGCGAGCTGCTCCAATCGGGCGTCCAGAGCGGCGAGGCCGGTCCTGCCGCGGGCGAGCATCCCGGCGCTGAAGTCGGGGTCGTGGGCGGCGTTCAGGGAGAGCTGGACGATCACCTCCCCGGGAACGGCATCCCTGACCAGCGTCGAGGGGGGG
>VGIY01000477.1 GCA_016867695.1 Candidatus Eiseniibacteriota bacterium
TGAGACCGAGCTGCCCGGCGACGCGCTCTACTGCCCGCACTGCGGCCGCGCGATCGACAACCGGGAGTCGATCTACTGCTGGCGCTGCGGCACGCTGCTGCCGGCCGACGCGCGCTACTGCACGCTGTGCGGCAGCGAGGTCTGCTCCGACCATGGGGCGACGCAGAAGGACAGCCGCGCGCGCCGGCGTCAGGTGCCCCGCTCCACCGCTCCCGCGGCGCCGGCGCAGCAGGCCGAGGCGCCGGCGCCGCAGGCCGAAGCCCCGGCGCTCCCGGCCGAGGCGCCGACGCTCCCGCCCGAGTCCCCGGCGCCGCCGGGGACTCCGCCCGCCGCCGAGGCCGCCGGCCCGGGCGCGGAGGCGAGCGGCGAAGGTCTCGGGCCGGCGGCGGACAGGGCCCCCGTCGCGCCCGCCGCCCGGCCCGCCGTGCCGCTCCGCCCCAGGCGTGAGCGGATGCTCGTCCAGTCGCCGCGGGTGATCACCTCGCCCACCGGCGCGATCCTGCCGTCGCTCGCGCTCCACCTGAGCACCGGCTGGTCTTTCGGCTTCAGCGACCGCAAGCACTCCGGCGGCTGGCTCTTCTCCTTCGGCCTCGGCGGCGTCGGGGAGGCGATGATCACCTCCTCGCGGATTC
The DNA here is from genome assembly GCA_016867695.1 of Candidatus Eiseniibacteriota bacterium. Classification (GTDB taxonomy): domain Bacteria; phylum Eisenbacteria; class RBG-16-71-46; order CAIMUX01; family WJJG01; genus VGIY01. Next base: position 633 of record VGIY01000477.1, read on the forward strand.
TGCACATCCTCGAAGCGCAGTCGAACGCGCTAGCCGGGTTCCGCGTGCACATGCCCGTCGGCCTGCTCGATCGGCGGCTCGCCGAGCGCCTGGCCGTGGCGCTCAACGTCGCCGCCACCGCGTCCAACAACTACGATCTGCGCAGCGCCTTCACGGCGGAGGACGGCGCGACCGTGCAGTGGCTCGACTACGACCATCGCGAGACGACGCTCGGGCTGGCGGCGACCTGGACGCACGCCCGCCTGAGGCTGCACGCCGCGGCGCACGGCACTGACCTGCGCACGGAGAACATCACCTACGCGATCGGGACGACGGGACAGAGCGCTCCCGGCCGGCAGCGGGACACCTACGCCACGATCGGCATCGGCCTGGACTACGCCCTGGACGAGCGCACGCGGGTGATCGGCGAGCTGCGCACCGTGCCGCGCATCTCCTTCCGGGCCGCCGAGGAAGACCTGCGCGTCGGCACGCTGACCGAGTACGCGGCGGGCCTGCGCTTCTACCCCGTGCCCCTGCTCGGCCTGGATGCGACCCTGTCCGTCGACGAGGAGGCTCTCGGACTGGCGGACATGGAGATCGGCTTCGGGGTGCATCTCACGCTCGGTCCGCGCCAGGCCGTGCTCGCGCCCGCGAACGAGGAGGCGCGCTAGATCCGCCCGATGCCCGCATCACGCTGGACGCGCATCCGCGGCGCGCGCATGCACAACCTCCAGGGGATCGACTGCGCGATCCCCCGCGGGCGGGTCACCGTGATCAGCGGCGTGTCCGGCTCCGGCAAGTCGACGCTCGCCTTCGACGTGCTCTACGCCGAGGGCCAGCGTCGCTTCGTCGAGTGCCTGAGCGCCTACGCGCGCCAGTTCATGGAGCGGCTCGAGCGCCCGGAGGTCGAGGAGATCACCGAGATCCAGCCCCCGATCGCCCTGCGCCAGCGCACGGGGATCAAGAACGCGCGCTCGACCGTCGGCAGCATCACCGAGCTCAGCGACTACCTCCGGCTGCTCTTCACTCACGCCGGCTCGCGCCGCTGCCTCCACTGCGGCGGAGCGGTCGAGCGCACGGGGATCGAGGAGGGCCTGGCGGCGATCCGCCGCTGGCCTGCCGGCACGCGCCTGGCCGTCGTCGCGCCGCTGCCCCGGGCGCCCGGCCCGCGCGAGGTCGAGCGCCTGCGCGCGCTCGGCTGGACCCGCCTGCTGTGGGGCGACGCGGTGGTCGACATCGACGACCTCCCGCACGGCCCGCCGCAGGCTGCGGCGCGCATGGGCATCGTCTTCGACCGCATCGAGGTCGGCAAGACGCGCCGCGGGCGGCTGGCCGAGGCGCTCGAGGCGGCCTGGAAGGAGAGCGGGGGCGTCTGCCGGCTCCACCCGCTGGCCCCCGCGGGGCCGCCGGCGCGGCCCGGGGGCTCGAGCGCGGGGCCGCCGGCGTCCGCCCCCGCCCCTCCCGATCCGGCGCCGGGCGCCGCCGGCGGCCCGCGGATCCTCGCCGCCGGCGTCGCCTGTCTCGACTGCGGTGCGGCGGCCCCGGAACTGCGGCCGGCGCTCTTCTCCTGGAACAGCCCGCTGGGCGCCTGCCCGCAGTGCCAGGGGTTCGGGCGCGTGATCACGCTCGATCGCGACAAGGTCGTCCCCGACCCACGCCGCAATCTGCGC
>VGIY01000478.1 GCA_016867695.1 Candidatus Eiseniibacteriota bacterium
CCTCTATCACGCGCTCAACGGCCTCTACGGCGTGATCCAGGACTACGTCAAGCACCCGGCCTGGCGGCTGGCGATCTTCAGCGCCTGCGCGCTGGCCGGGCTGACGCTGCTGGCCTTCGGGCTGGTGACCGTCTTCTCGATCCAGAATCCGGATCTGATCGGCGCGGCGGGCGCTGTCGCGCGCTAGCGCGGGCGCGCCGCCGGGCGGCCGCGCTCCGAGACGGGGCGCGAGGGCATGCTGCGGCAGGCGCCGGGAGGCTCGGGAGGAACGGGTGATCCCGGGTCCAAGGGCAAGACGAGGAAGTCGCGATGAAGCTCGAGGTGATCCATCACAAGCATGACGTGATCGTCGTCGGCGCCGGCATCGCCGGCCTCTACGCCGCCCTGAAGACCAGCGGCGAGGTCGACACCGCGGTGCTGAGCAAGATCTACCCGACGCGCTCGCACTCGGGCGCGGCGCAGGGAGGCTGCGCCGCCTCGCTCGGCAACATGATGGAGGACCACTGGGAGTGGCACCTCTACGACACCGTGCGCGGCAGCGACTTCCTCGGCGACCAGGACGCCCAGGAGCTGCTGGTGCGCGACGCCGCTCCGGTGATCTACGAGATGGAGCACCTCGGCGTGCCCTTCGATCGCACGCCAGCGGGCCGGATCGCCCAGCGCCCCTTCGGCGGCCACTTCGGCAACTTCGGCAAGTCGGAGATGATGCGCTCCTGCTACGCCGCCGACCGCTCCGGGCACGCCCAGCTCCACTGCCTCTACGAGCAGTGCCTGAAGAACGAGGTCCGCTTCTACGACGAGTTCTTCGCCGTGTCGCTGGTCATGAAGGATGGCTCCTGCCGCGGGGTCGTCGCCTGGGACATCCGCAACGGCGGGCTGCACGTCTTCCACGCCAAGGCGGTCATGATCGCCTCCGGCGGCTACGCGCGCTGCTGGAAGATCACTTCCAACGCGATGGCCAACACCGGCGACGGGCTCGCACTGGTGATGCGCCAGAACCTGCCCCTCGAGGACATGGAGTTCGTCCAGTTCCACCCGACGGGCCTCTGGCGCGAGGGGATCCTGGTGTCGGAGGCGGCCCGCGGGGAGGGCGGGTACCTCGTCAACGACAAGGGCGAGCGCTTCATGGAGCGCTACGCGAAGGCGAAGATGGAGCTCGCCCCGCGGGACGTCGTCTCCCGCGCCGAGCAGAGCGAGATCAACGAGGGCCGCGGGATCGGCGGGCAGGACGCCATCCATCTCGACCTGCGCCACCTCGGCCGCGAGAAGATCCTCCACCTGCTCCCGCAGGTGCGCGAGCTGGCGCTCAAGTTCATCGGCCGCGACATGATCACCGAGCCGATCCCGATCCAGCCGACGGCGCACTACTCGATGGGCGGGATCCCCACCGATCTCGACACCCGCGTCCTCAGCGGCACGGGCAAGGAGTCGGTTCCCGGCCTCTACGCCTCGGGCGAGTGCGCCTGCGTTTCGGTGCACGGGGCCAATCGCCTGGGCACCAACTCGACGCTGGAGTGCGCCGTCTTCGGGCGCCGCGGCGGCCTCAAGATGCTCGACTTCGTGCGCGGCCTCGAACGCCACGGCGAGCTGCCCGAGGACGCGGCCGGCCCGGCGCGCGCGCAGATCGAGGGGCTCCTGGCGACGGCCGGCAGGAAGGGCGTCCGTCCGGTCGAGCTGCGCGAGACGATGCAGAAGTCGATGACCGACAACGTCGCCGTCTATCGCACGGCCGAAGGGCTGCAGAAGCAGGTCGCGATCTGCGCCGAGCTCCGGGCGAAGTTCCGCGAGGTCTCCCTGGACGACGGCGGCGCCTACGCCAACACGGAGCTGATCGAGGCGCTCGAGCTCGGCCACATGCTCGACTACGCGTATGTGATCGCGCGCTGTGCGCTCGGGCGCACCGAGTGCCGGGGGGCGCACTGGCGCACCGATCACCCGGGACGCAACGACCAGGAGTGGCTCAAGCACACGCTCGCCTGGCTGGAGGGGGACGCGATCCGGATCGACTACAAACCGGTCGTGATCACGCGCCACCAGCCCGAGGAGCGGAAGTACTAGCGCGGAGGTGGGAACGACCCGCCGGTACGGGGACGAGAGAGGGAGTCGCACGATGCAGCGGACCATTCGCGTATACCGGTTCAACCCGCAGGCGGACCAGGCGCCGCGCTTCGACACCTTCACGATCGAGGTGGGCGACACCTGGACGGTCCTCGACGCGTTGAACGAGATCAAGTGGCACCGCGACGGCACGCTGACCTATCGGCGTTCGTGCCGCC
>VGIY01000479.1 GCA_016867695.1 Candidatus Eiseniibacteriota bacterium
CGCTGAGACCCCGCTGTTGCTCGTCGCCGACCTGACCAAGGTCTACGGCGAGGGCGACACGCGCGTCGAGGCGCTGCGCGGCGTGTCGTTCACCGTGCCCGCGGGGGACATGGTCGCCATCATGGGTGCCTCCGGCAGCGGCAAGTCGACGCTGATGAACATCCTCGGCTGCCTCGATCGGCCGACCGCCGGACGCTTCGAGCTGGCGGGGGAAGACGTGGCCCGGATGACGCGCGACGAGCTGGCCGAGATCCGCAATCGGCGGATCGGCTTCGTCTTCCAGAACTTCAACCTGTTGCCGCGGACGAGCGCGCTCGAGAACGTCGAGCTGCCCCTGGTCTACTCCTCCGTGCGCGGCGGCGAGATCGCCGCCCGCGCCCGCGCGGCGCTGGAGCGTGTCGGGCTCGCCGATCGCGCCCACCATGCCCCCAGCCAGCTCTCCGGCGGGCAGCAGCAGCGCGTGGCCATCGCCCGCGCGCTGGTCAACGAGCCGTCGTTGCTCCTGGCCGACGAGCCGACCGGGAATCTCGACACCGCGACCTCGCTCGAGGTCATGCAGGTTCTGGGGGAGCTCAATCGCGAGGGCATGACCGTGCTGCTCATCACGCACGAGCGGGACATCGCCGGCTTCGCCCGGCGCGTGATCGTGCTGCGCGACGGAGAGATCGTCGAGGACCGGTCGAATGACGGCGGGCGCGCCCCGCGGTCCGGGGGAGGAGGGACGGGGCGATGAGACGGTTGTGGCTGCTCCTGCGCGTCGCCCTGCGGGCCATCGCGCGCAACAAGATGCGCTCGGGCCTGACCGTTCTCGGGATCATCATCGGCGTGGCCGCGGTGATCACCATGGTCGCGATCGGCGAGGGCGCCTCGACGATGGTGCAGAGCCAGATCGCCTCCATGGGGGACAACATCATCAACATCTTCCCCGGATCCTCCGTCGGGCCCGGGGGGCGCCACGGGGGCGCCGGCAGCGCTTCGAGCCTGACCGAGGAGGACGCCGCGGCGATCGCCCAGCATGTGCCGACGGTCAAGGCGGTCTCGCCGGTGGCCATCTCCGGCGGGCAGGTCGTCTTCGGCAATCAGAATTGGTCGACCTCGATCTTCGGCGGCAACACCGACTACCTGGCCATCCGCAGCTGGCCCCTGGCCGGCGGCAGCCACTTCAGCGAGTCGGCGGTGCGGGGGGCCGCCAAGGTCTGCATCCTGGGCCAAACGATCGTCGACCAGCTCTTCGGCGGGCTCGATCCGGTCGGTCAGACGATCCGCATCCGGCGCATGCCCTTCACCGTCATCGGCGTGCTCGAGCGCAAGGGACAGAACACCTGGGGCCGGGACCAGGACGACATCATCATCGCGCCCTACACGACGGTGATGAAGAAGCTGAGCGCCACGACCCGGCTGTCGATGATCCTCGCCTCGGCGACCTCGATGGCCGACATCCCGCAGGCCACGGCCGACATCACCCAGCTGCTCCGCGCGCGGCACCGCCTGGCGCCGGGGGCGGACGACGACTTCACCGTGCGTACGCAGCAGGACGTGGCCGACATCGCCGGCTCGACGGCGCGGGTGATGCGCGTGCTGCTGGCGGCGATCGCCTCGGTGTCGCTGCTGGTTGGCGGGATCGGGATCATGAACATCATGCTCGTCTCGGTCACCGAGCGCACGCGCGAGATCGGCACGCGCATGGCCGTCGGGGCCAAGGGCTGGCACGTGCTGGTCCAGTTCCTGGCCGAGTCGGTCGTCCTGGCCTGCCTGGGGGGAGCGCTCGGCGTGGCGCTGGGGTTCACGGCGGCCAAGCTGGTGGCCCATTTCGCCCGCTGGCCGATCCTGATCGCGCCGGCGTCGGTCGCGCTCGCCTTCGGCTTCGCTGCGGTGATCGGCGTCTTCTTCGGCTACTGGCCCGCCCGCAAGGCCTCGCGGCTCGACCCGATCGAGGCCCTGCGCTACGAGTAGGCGCCCGCCGCGCCCCCCTCTACGGCCTGATCTCCAGCCGCTCCCAGACCGACTCCTCTTCCGCCAGCCGCCGGCGCTTGAGATGCGGGTAGGTCGTGAAGAGGAACCAGACGAGAGGCACGACGCCCAGCGCGATGATCAGAAGATCGGGCACGATCCGCAGCTGGCCGATCGCCTGCACGAAACCCCGCTCGAAGAAGGAGGCGTCGCGGGCCATCCAGACGCCCTGCTTGTAGCTGGTCCAGGCCTGGGCGATCCCGACCGGGAAGAGGGTCCCCAGGGTCATCATGATCAGTCCGACGTTCATCCCC
>VGIY01000480.1 GCA_016867695.1 Candidatus Eiseniibacteriota bacterium
GGCCCGCCGGGAGCGAGCCGAGAAGGATCCGCTCCACGCAGCGCCCCGACGCGTCGAACACCTCCACCCGGGCCGCAGCCGGCTCCGGCAGTTCGAGCGCGAACAGGAGGCCGCCGCGCGCCGGACTCGGCCCGGCGGCGAGCCGCAGCGCCTTGCCCGCCGTCGCGCCGGCCACGCCGGCCGAGGTGACGTAGCGGCACATCATCGCGTCGCGCGTCCCCCCCGTCTCCTCCACCCAGGCGAAGACGGGCCGGCCCTGCGGATCGATCGCCAGGCCGTTGTAGGTCCCGATGCGCCCGCCGAGGATCTCGGTGTGATCGGTCCAGGTCCCGTTCTCGCGCACGCGGTAGAACATCGCGTCGCCGGTCGGCTGCAATTCCCCGTCGTGCATGTCCTGATACCAGAAGATGCGCGGCCGGGCTTCCTCGTCGAGCGCGATCTGCGGGTACTGCGGACGGTTGTAGAAGTCGATGAGCACATCGAGCCGCTCCACGACCGCCCAGTGGCCTCCGGGAAGCTCCTCGACGTAGTTGAGGTGATTGCAGGGGCAGCTTGGCGGCGGGCCCAGGGAGAGGATGTGATGGCGCAGCGACGGCGAGGCGGCCACGCTCATCTCGACGGCGAAGTTGCGTCCGGGCACCTCCACCGGCTCGCCCCACTGGCCGGCCGCGCGCTGGCGATAGCGGATCTGCGCCAGCGCGTCGTAGTAGTAGACCCTCGGGACGACCTGGCCGCCCGCGTACGCCGGGGCCACCTGCGGCATGGCCTCGCCGACGAAGGGGGCGGCGACCACGACCTGCTGCGCCGCGCCCCAGACGCCCCCGGCGCGCTGGCTGAACCAGACTTCGGTCTCCTCCTCCTGCCAGACGACATAGGCCTGCGCCGCCGCGCCGGCGGGCGCTGCCGACAGGTCCGGGTGCGAGACCGGTCGCCCGCCGCCCACGATCGCCTGCGCCGGGTTCCACGAGTGTCCGTCGCCGTGCCGGACGACGAGGCTCGACCCGGCCGTATAGGCCAGGGCGAACTCCCCGGCGCTGAAGCAGACGCTCGGCTCGCGGCCGGGGCCGTGGTGGATCGACTCGCCCCAGCTCCCGGCGAGCACTCGCGTCCAGATCTCGCCGGGCGATTCCTCCCAGGCGACCAGCACGGCGCCGTTGGGTCCGCAGGCGACGACGGTCTCGGCGACCGACGGCGTGGAGTCGGAGACGTTGTAGACCTGGTACTCCTGGGCGACGGCCACGGCATGAAGGGCGGCAACCAGGAAGGCTCCGGCCGCGAAGCTCCAGGTCCTGAGCGCTCGGGCCTGGAGCGGCCCAACTCCGCGGGTTCGGGTCGCGAGAGCCCGGGCCGGCAGGGTCCGGGCCGGCGAAGTTCGGGCGGGGAGCAACCGGGCCGAGAGGGCCGAGACCAGCAGCACCACAGCCGGCAACGGACGAGCGCGCATGAGACACCTCCCGGAAGGTTCGCCGTGCCATGATTGTACCGCACCCCGGAGCCGCCCTCCAGGGCTCCCGCCCGCCCCTCCCCCTGGCCGGGGGGCGGTCAAGTTCGCGCCCGGTCCCGCCGAACTTCAGGACCGAGGCTAGGTTGCCCCGAGCCATGGTTCCCGACGCTCCCGGAGTGAACCCCGGAGATGGAGACTCGCCGCAGCGCCGCCCGCCGCCCGGCTCGCCGGGCCCGCCCGGGTCGGGCCGCCGGCGCCGCCCGCGGCCGCGCCGGCCGGGCCGGTGCCGCGGCGAAAGCCGCCCGCCCCGAGGCGCTCTTCCGTGAGCTCGTCGAAAGCAGTCCCGAGCTGCTCCTGGCGGCCGACGCCCGGGGCTGCATTCTCCACGCCAACCCGGCCGTCCAGGCGGCCCTGGGGGTCCCCGTCGAGGCCCTCCTGGGGCGCCCGTACATGGAAATCTTCTCCCTGCCCGCCGCGGGACTCCGCCAAGCAGGAGCGCGGATCGCCTGGGGCGGCTCGTGGCGCGGAGAAGCGATCGCCCTGCGCGGCGACGGCTCTCCGCTCCCCGTCGCGCTGACCCTCAATGCGCGCCGCGATGGCCCGGGCGAGCGCGGCATGCTGATCTCCGCCCGCAGCATCGCCGGACGCAAGCACATCGAGGAGGCCCTGCGCGTGCATCGCGATCTGGGCCTGATCCTGGGCACCACTCATGACCTTCGCGAGGCCTTCGAGCGGCTCCTCGACACCGCCCTGCTGATGCCCGGGATCGACTGCGGCGGCATCTACCTCGTCGACCGCCCGAGCGGGGCGCTCCGGCTG
>VGIY01000481.1 GCA_016867695.1 Candidatus Eiseniibacteriota bacterium
CGCCGAGAGTAGCGTGCGGATTGCCCGGATCGTGCGGCCGTGCTTGCCGATCACCTTGCCGAGATCGCCATCCCCGACCCGCAACTCGTAGACGGTCGTCTTCTCGCCGACCACCTCGTTGACATCGACCTCGTCGGGCTTGTCGACGAGCGCCTTGGCCAAGTACGAGATCAGCTCCTTCATGACCCGCTCCTCTCATGTGGGCCCCCGCCGCGCTGTATCCGGCACGCCGGCGGAGACGATCGTGCGTGCCCTCGCGTTCTGGTTCTCGTGCCGGCCCGCCTCGCGGACCGGCGCGCGGAACACCCGTTCCCCCTCGCCGGAAGGCTCACTCGGCCGGCGCGGCCGCGGACGCCGGGGCCGCCGGGCCCGCCGCCGCCCGGGAGCGCGCGCCCGCGGGAGGCGGGGGCTCGGCCCCGCCGGCCGCCTGCCGCCGGTCGAACCGGCGGACCAGCTCGCGCACCGCCACCGAGGGCTGGGCCCCCTGGGCGACCCAGCGATCGACCCGGGCGCGATCGATCGAGATCACGTCCGGATCCGGAATCGGATCGTAGTAGCCGAGCTTCTCGATGAAGGCCCCATCCCGGGCCCGCCTGGAGTCGGCCACGACCATCCTGAAGAACGGCCGATTACGGCCGCCCGCCCGCTGCAGTCGGATCACCACCGCCACGTGCTGCTCCTCCTCTGTCTCTGCCCGATCTGTCTACCTGCCGCGCAGCAAGCCCGGGAGCTTGCCGCCCTTGCGCATCCTGCCGAACATCCGCCGCATCTCGGCGAAGTCCCGCAGCAGCCGATTGACCTCCTGGACGGTCGTGCCGCTGCCCCGGGCGACCCGCTTGCGCCGGGACCCGTTCAGGATCTCGGGCCGCCGCCGCTCCCCGGGCGTCATCGACAGGACGATCGCCTCCACCCGGGCCATGTCCCGGCCGTCGATCGGAACCTGCGCGAGCTTGCCGCCGAGCCCCGGGATGAGTTTGAGCACCTCCTCCAGAGGACCCATCTTGCGCACTTCCTTCATCTGGCGCAGGAAGTGCTCGAGATTGAACTCGTCCCTCTCCAGGCGACGGCGGAGAGCCTCCGCCTCCTCCAGGTCCACCGCGCCCTGCGCCCGCTCGGCCAGCGCGAGGACATCGCCCATGCCCAGGATGCGCGAGGCCATGCCGGGCGGGTGGAAGGGCTCGATCGCGCCCAGGCCCTCGCCCGTGCCGACGAAGAGGATCGGCACGCCGGTCGCGGCCCGGATGCTCAGCGCGGCGCCCCCGCGCGCGTCCCCCTCCATCTTGGTCAGGATCGCGCCGCCCAGAGCGAGGCGCCGGTGAAAGGCCTCGCTGACGGCCACCGCCTCCTGGCCCGTCAATCCGTCGACCACGAGCAGGATCTGGTGGGGCCGCACCGCCGCGCAGACCCGCTCCAGCTCCTGCATCATCTCCTCGTCGATCTGCAGCCGCCCGGCCGTATCGACGATGTAGTAGTCTACCCCGGCCCGGCGCGCCTGATCCCAGCCCCGGCTGGCCACCGCGGCCGCGTCCGCCTCTCCCGGCTCGGCGTGGACCTGCACGCCGGTCTGCACGCCCAGTCGTTGCAGCTGGTCGATCGCCGCCGGGCGGCGCACGTCGCCGGCCGCCAGCAGCGGGATCCGCCCCCGCTTCTTCACCAGCGCGGCGACCTTCGCCGCGGTGGTCGTCTTGCCCGATCCCTGCAGCCCGACGAGCACGAGGCGCGTCGGAATCTCGTGGCTGTGGGCGAGCTGCGCCGTCTGTCCGCCGAGCAGCTCGACCAGGGCGTCATGGACCGCCTTGATGAGCTGCTGCCCCGGCGTGAGGCTGCGCAGGACCTCGGCGCCGATCGCCCGCTGCTCCACGTCCCGGACGAAGTCCCGGGCCACCGCGTAGTGGACGTCGGCCTCGAGGAGAGCCCGGCGCACCTCGCGCAGCGTCTCGCGGATGTTCTCCGGCGTGAGCTTCCCCCGCCCGCGCAGGCGGGAGAAGGTCTGCTCCAGCCGGCCTGCCAGCGCCTCAAACATCGCATCCCGCCAGCCAGAACCGAAACCACCCCTTGGTCACGAAACGAAGATGCTATCACCCGGCGGACGGAAGGTTCAAGCCGGAACAACGCCTCCCCGCCCCCCCCGCGGCGAGGATGCGGGCCACCGCCCGGCGGCGATCCGCCGCCCCGAACACGGCCGTCCCGGCCACGAGCACGTCCGCCCCGGCGGCGATGGTCGGGCCCGCCGTGGCCTC
>VGIY01000482.1 GCA_016867695.1 Candidatus Eiseniibacteriota bacterium
GCGCGGCGCGCCTTCTCCCAGGCGCGGACCATCTCGCGCTGCGCCTCGGCGGCGGGCAGTGGATCTCCGCCGTAGGGGACGCCGTAGCGCTGCCGCTCGAGCCCGGCGAGGGCCTCCCCGGCGGCGTGACCACGGTCGACGAGGCGGCAGCCGGCGACGGTGGCCGTGCGGCCGATGCCGGCGAAGCAGTGCAGGTAGACGATGCGGCCCTCGGCGAGAAGCTCCTCGATCGCCTTCAGGATCGCTCGCATCCGCCTGGTGCTCGGCACGCTGAAGTCACGGATGGAGAAGCGCCTGTAGCAAACATCGATGCCGCGCGCGGACGCTTCCTCGCCGAGAACCCGGTCGTAGGGCCGCGTGCCGTGCTCGCCGCGCTCGGTGAGGTCGACGAAGGCGGTCACGCCGGCATCGAGCAGCTCCCGCAGCGCCTGTTGCGGGTCCTCTCCCCCGCCCGGGTACTCGCCCGCCAGCAGGCGGCCGGGCTCGACCCAGTAGGTGGACTCGGGGCGCGCCGGCGAAGGCTGGCCCGCCGCCGCGGACAGGGCATGGCGGCAGACCTCCATGCCGAAGTAGCGCGCCCGCCCGGTCAAGGTCATGCCGAGCTTCTCGATGACCCGCCGCGAGCGGGCGTTCTCCGGGTGCGCCAGCGCGATGATCTCCTGCAATCCGAGATCGCGGAACCCGAAGCGCAGCCCCGCGCGCGCACCTTCCGCGGCCAGCCCCATGCCCCAGTAGGGCCGCGCCAGCAGGAAGCCGATCTCCACCTCGTCGGTCTCGGGCAGATGCTGGAGCCCGTTCCAGCCGATCAGCTCGCGACGGCCCCAGGGCTCGACGGCCCACCAGCCGTAGCCGCGCTCGTCCCAGTGGCGCAACTGATGCGCGACGAGCCGCTCGACGCGCTGCCGATCGGGAGGCTGGGGGTTGGGGAAGTAGCGCAGCACGCCGCCGACCGAGAGGATCGCCAGCAGGGGATCGACATCCTCGGTGCGAAACGGCCGCAGGGTCAGCCGCTCGGTCATCAACGTGGGGATCGCCATGACGGGACCGCGCTCAACTCCCCGCCGGGTCGGGCGCGACGACCACGCCCAGGTAGCGCTCGATCCGGAATCCTTCCAGGATCGGAGTCGTCGTCTGCAGCATCTTCGACATCAATCCCTCCCCATTGCCCGACCCGGCGCGGGACGGCAGCTTCACGGCGCTGAGCAAATGCAGAAGAGGCTCGATCCCCCGACCTCCTCGATCCGCGGCTCGACGCCCAACTCCTGCGCCAGACGACGGAACGCCTCGGGGCCGAAGGTCCTGGCCCGGAAGCCGTCCTGGCACTCGATCACGCCGCCTCCCGTCCTGGCGCGATCGATCTTGCCCAAAGCCCGGCGGCGGCCTGCGCCTCGAACCAGCGCAGGCGCTCCGGCCAAAACCGTTCGGCATAGCTGGAGAAGAAGATCCTCCCGCCGGGGCGCGTTGCGCGCAGCGCCTCGCGCATCAGGGCCAGCGGGTCGCCGGCGAAGGCCGAGATGCCGTTCTGGATGCAGAGGACCGCGTCGAAGCGGCTGTCGGCGAAGGCCAACCGCGCGGCGTCCATCGCCGCGAGGTGCAACCGCCCGCCCCCGGCTACGAACTCGCGCGCCATGGCCAGACTCGCCAGCGAAGTGTCTATGCCCCAGACGCGGCCGGCGCGCTCCAGCAGCGGCCGCAGGACCCTGCCGAAACCGCAGCCGAGCTCGAGGACGCGGCAGCGGGAGGCGTCCGGCGCCAGCTCGACCGCGGAGAGCTCGGCCAGCAGGAAGTCGATCTCGCCCTGGAGATAGGCCCGCGCTGCCGGCGGCGCGACGGCGTAGCAGCGCATCAGCCGCTCGGCGGCGAGCTTCTCCGTGTAGTAGCGCTCCGCCACCGCCGCTCCTCCGACCCCCGATGCCGCGCAGCACCCCCTGTGCCGCGAGACCGAGGATAGGACAGCCCAGCGGCGATGTCATGGCCTGATGGGGCAGCGCCCCCTCCGGGCGCCGCCGCCCCGGCTCCCACACGGCGTTGCCACCCGCTAGGGAAGCGCGCCCGGATCCGCTACACTCGACGGGGACCCGCAGCCGAGGAGGTCACGATGCTCCGCCGCCCCAAGCTCTCCCCGCCGCCGCCCGCGACTCGGGCCCGCCTCGCCGCCCGAAGGGCCTGCGGCGGCGCTCTTCTCGCCCTGGTCCTGGCCGCCGCCGGCTTGCCGCCGGCCGCGGCGCTCGACTATGTGA
>VGIY01000483.1 GCA_016867695.1 Candidatus Eiseniibacteriota bacterium
TCGCATCTCCGGCGGCAGCTTGCGCGTGCCGTGGAAGGCCTGCACCGCGTAGTGGTGCCGGTCCATCTTGAGGATGTTGCCCCGGCGCCGGTCCACGATCAGCCCGCGGATGACGAAGTCGGGGTCGTAGCGCAGCGCGAGCGTCTCGCGCGGGTAGCCCAGCGCGGCGACCTTGGCCTGAGCCTGCTCGAAGGCGAGCGCCTCGAAGGGCTTCCTCCGATAGCAGGCCAGCGTGTGGTCCATGTCGAAGCCGATCGCCCGGACGCTGGCCATGCGCAGGTTGCGGTTGACGTGGATGCGCCCGGCGCGCGGGACGTCGAGCAGTTCGGGCGCTTCCGCGCTCGCCGGCAGCCCCTCCGCGGCCCGCGAGCAGGCCGGCGCCCGACGCCGCCGGGGAGCCCGCGCCGCCGGCGCCGCGGCGGGCGTTCGCCTCGTCGCGCCCGGCGAGGTCGACCGGCGCCTCGACTTCGCTTTCGCCCGCATCGGTTAGCCCTCCGGCAGCGCCGCCGCGATCGCCCGGGCCGCGTTGCGCCACATCACGCCCTCGATCTCTTCCTCCGCGAGTCCCGCGGCGGCCAGCGCGCCGCGCAGCCGGTCGAGCCCTTCGAGGCCGCGCACGTCCGTGGGCAAGAGGGTGATCCCATCCAGATCAGTGCCCATGGCCACGGCCCCGGGGCCGGCGACGCGGGCGGCGTGGGCCACGTGCGCGGCCACGGTCGCGACCGTCGCCCCGCCCTCCGCAACCAGGAAGGGAGGGTAGATGGTGATCCCGACCAGGCCTCCGGCCGCGGCCAGGGCGCGCAGCTGGTCGTCGGTGAGGTTGCGCCGGTGGGGCCGCAGCGCCGCGCAGCCGGCATGGCTGACCAGGATCGGCGGGGGCAGCAGCGCCATGGCGTCGGCCAGCGTGCGCGGCGAGGCGTGGGCGAGATCGATCCACAGCCCGAGCTCGCGGGCGCGGACCAGCAGTTCGGCCCCCAGCGGCGTCAGGCCGCGATCCTCGCCCGGTGTCGCGCCGCAGCCGGAGGCGAAGGGATTCGCCTGGTTCCAGGTCAGCGTGAGCACGCGAACGCCGAGGGCGTGCAGGGCGGCGAGCCCCTCCACGCAGCCAAGCAGCGAGTGCGCCCCCTCGACGGCGAGGATCATGCCCACGGGACCGCCGGCGCGGCAGCGCTCCCAGTCGGCGCGGCTGCGCACGAGCAGCAGTTCGCCCCCCGCGCGCTCGACGAGGTCCCTGCCGGCGGCCAGCATGCGCAGGACGAAAGCGAGGCTCTCGGGGCCCTCGAGGTAGACGTCGTCGCAGGCGGCCCAGATCGCCCCGCGCGCGCCGGCGGCGCGCAGCCGCGGCAGATCCGCCTGCGCCCGCGCCGAACCGGCGAGCAGATCGACGCCCGGCTCGACGGCGCGACGCAGGCTGTCGATGTGCAGGTCGATCCAGGCCATGGCGGTCGCCTCGTCCCCGCCCCGGCCGCCTACGCCTCCCGCGTGAAGCGGTGGAAGCGGGCGATCGCGGCCAGCGTGCGGAACCCGTCGCGCCAGTGGATCTTCTTGCCCTCGTCGCGGCCCCGGCCCCGATAAGAGATCGGCACCTCGACGAAGCGGGCGCCGCGCCGGGCCGCCTTGGCGGTCATCTCCGGCTCGATGGCGAAGCCGTCGGAGACGAGCGTCAGCCCGCGGATCAGGTCGGCGCGGAAGACCTTGTAGCAGGTCTCCATGTCGGTGAGCCGCAGTCCGGTGAGCAGGTTCGACAGACGCGTCAGCGCGGTGTTGACGAAGTAGTGCCAGAAGGTCGTCACCCGCCGGCCGGCCAGGAAGCGGGAGCCGTAGACGACATCAGCTTGCCCGCGCTCGATCGGCTCGATCAGGCGGGCGTAGTCGTTGGGATCGTACTCGAGGTCCGCGTCCTGGATGATCACGATCTCCCCGACGGCGTGCGCCAGCGCCGTGCGCAGCGCCGCGCCCTTGCCGCGATTGCCCTCGTGGCGGAAGACCCGCAGTCCCGGCAGGTCCAGGCCCGCGAGAATGGCCCCGGTGCCGTCGGTGGAGGCGTCGTCGACGACGAGCAGCTCCTTCTCGATCGGCACGGCCGCGACCCGGCGCAGCAGTTCGGCGACCGTCGCCTCCTCGTTGTAGACCGGAACCAGCACCGAGAGCTTCACTCTTCCCCCCCGCGAAGACAGGCCGCGGCGGCTCGCCCCCGCGCGGTCGCGGGTTCGAGCTCGCAGCCGATCAGCCTACCCG
>VGIY01000484.1 GCA_016867695.1 Candidatus Eiseniibacteriota bacterium
CCATGCTTCTCGGTCGAGCGCACCTCGGTGGAGTAGAGCAGGTGCGGGTCCTCGGGCAGATGGGGCAGACGCGCGCGCAGATTCCCGACCATCGCCTCCACGCGGCTCCGGTCGGCGGTGAAGTCCCCGCTCAAGGCCAGCTTCGCCTCCGCGTGGCGGCGGCCGTCGATCAGGTCCAGCCCCAGGTCCTGCTGGGTCACCGACCCCGCCTGGCGCACGGCGTTGTGGTTGAAGCGAACGAAGTCGGATACCTCGCCGTCGAAGGTCATCAGGGCGACTTCTTCCCCGCGAAGAAGCGACACCACATGGTCGGCGACCTGCCGAAAGCGCTCCTGCATGGCACTCGTTCCTTTCCTTGATCCCGTCCCCCGCCCCGTCCCGGGCGGCCCTCTCCCGTCCCGCGATCCGGCCGCCGGCCCGCCGCGCGGCGCCTTCGCTGCCGCGGCGCCCGCTGGCGCGCGACCCTAGACGCCCCCGAAGACCTCGACCTGCGCGAAGAGCGCCGGCGGGGTGACGTGCCCGACCCGCATCGTCTGGTTCGGTTCGCCCTTGCCGCAGTTGACCGCGCCCATGTGCCGCACGGTCGAGCGACCGCCCACCCGCTTGAGGTTGTTCCAGAACGCGGAGGAGATCCCCCGGTAGTTGGGGTTGCGCACGACCGTCGTCAGCTTGCCGTTCTCGATCAGCCGCCCGTACTCGCAGCCGAACTGGAACTTGTTGCGCGAATCGTCGATCGACCAGGAGTTGTTGGACTTCATGAAGATCCCCCGCTCGACCGCGCCGATCATCGCCTCCAGGGTCGCGTCGCCCGCCTCCAGGTTGATGTTCGCCATGCGGTCGATCGGCGGGCGGCGCCAGCCGTCGGCGCGGGAGTTGGCCACGCCCGGGACCCCGGCGCGCGTCTGCGAGATCAGACTGCCCAGGGCGCGCTTGAGGATCCCCTTCTCGATGATGTAGAGCTTCTCGGCCTTCACGCCGTCGTCGTCGAAGTCGTAGCTGGCGAAGGCGTGCGGGTCGGTGGGGTCGAAGACGATGTTCAGGAGATCCGACCCGTAGCGGAAGCTGCCGATGTCCTCGAGCTTGACGAAGCTCGTCCCGGCGTAGTTGCGCTCGTCGCCGAGGATGCGGTCGAGCTCGAGCGGGTGGCCGATCGACTCGTGGATCTGCAGATACATCTGGTCGGAGTCTAGCAGCAGGTCCATCTTCTCCGTCGGGCAGTTGGGCGCCGCCAAGAGCTCCAGCGCCTCGGCGGCGAGCTGCGGAGCGGCCTGGGTCCATCCGCACCACTCGAGGACCTCGAGCCCGCCCTGCACGGTCACGCCGCCCGGATTGCCGCCGAAGCCCCGCGACTGCGAGCGGTCCCCCTCGGCGGCCGTGGCGCGCATGAAGGGGTACATGCGGTGGATGACGCGTCGGGCCTCGCCCCCCTCGTTCGTGTAGTAGCGGGTGGTCGTCTTCGAGTACCAGACGCCCGCCTCCCAGTCGGCGATGCGGTCGTCGACCTTGAGGCGCTCGCACTCGCGGCGGACGAAGTCGATCTTGTCGGCCAGCGCCACGCCGTCCCAGGGCTGCGCGACCGGCGTCTCGTACTCGCCCTTCGGGTGCGGCATGGCGACCTTGGAGAAGTCGAAGACCGAACGGCCGGCGGTCGCCGCGGCCCACCGCGAGGCGCGGTCGATCGCCTCGCGCAGACCGCTCGCCGCGAGGTCCGAGGTGGCGGCGTAGCCGAGGCCGCCGCCCTCGATGCGCGTCACCATCGCGCCCTCGTCCTCGAAGGTGCGGATCGGCTGCAGCACGCCCTGGCGCACCTGGATCACCTCGTCCTGCTGGTGCTCCGCGCGCAGCGAGCAGAAGCCAGACTTGGGGAGGGCCTGCCGGAAATGCTCTCTCAGTTCGACGGCCATGGAGTGCCTCCGCGTGACCCGGCGCTCGCCGGCGGACGCGCGTCCCGCGCGCCAGCCGCGCCGCCGATGCTCGAGTGAACCGGAGGAGGATAGTCGATCGCGGCGCGAGTGCCAAGGGGATCCGTGCGGGCTGCGGCCGGCTCCCGCGGCAACGCGCGTTGAAAACCGGGCGCGGCTGCGGCGAAGATCTTGCTTGCGGCGAAGGTCCCTGCTCGCAGCCGCGCGCCCGTACGCCCCGCGGACGCCGGACCGGCGCCCGGCACGGAGGACGAACCGATGGCGCCTCTCTTCCCCGACGCTCCCGCGCTCGAGGACTTCGAGCCGCTGAGCCG
>VGIY01000485.1 GCA_016867695.1 Candidatus Eiseniibacteriota bacterium
CCGGCCCGCGCTGGCGGTCGCGCCCGGCCAGGCGACCGGCCCGCGCTGGCGGTCGCGCCCGGCCAGGCGACCGGCCCGCGCCGGCGGCCGCCCCCGGCCAGGCGACCGGCCCGCGCCGGCGGCCGCCCCCGGCCTCAGCCTTCCCGCTTCCCGACCTCCCGCAGCAGCCAGTCCTTGAACGCCTCGAGCGGCCCGTGCGCCGGCCGTCCGTCGGGCTGGACCAGGTAGTAGCCCAGCGGGCTGCGGTACGGCATGTCGAACAGCCGCACGAGCTCGCCGCGCTCCAGCTCGTCCTGCAGCAGGAAAGCGGGAATCAACGCCGTGCCCAGACCGACGGCGGCGGCCTGCGCGGCGGTGGTGAACTGCTCGAAGTACATCCCCGCGCACTGCGGCATCTCGACGCCCTGCGCGCGGAACCAATCGAGCCAGGCATGGGGGCGGCTCTCGATGTGCAGCAGCATCGTGCCGGCCAGGTCGGCCGGCTTGCGCAGGACCCGCTCGGCCCGGAAGGCCGGAGAGCAGACCGGAATGACCTGCTCGCCCATCAGGTAGATGCAGTCGGCGTTGGGCCAGTCGGGCTTCCCGTAGTGGATGGCGGCGTCGATGTTCTCGAAGCGGAAGTCGAACGGCGAGACCCTGGTCACCATGTGCACGGTGATGCCTGGGTGCTCCTTCATGAAGCGAGGCAGCCTGGGCATCAGCCAGCGGGCGCCGAAGGTCGGCAAGACGGCCAGGGTCAGGGCGCGAAGGTTGGCCATGACGCGCATCGAGGCGGTCTGGATCAGATCCAGCGCCGCGCGCACGTCCCTGGCGTACGATAGGCCGGCCTCGGTCAGCACGACCGTGTTGTGGCGCCGGTCGAAGAGCGCCACGCCAAGCTGCGCCTCGAGCGCGAGGATCTGCTTCGAGACCGCGCCCTGGGTGCGCCTCAACTCGCGCGCCGCCGCCGTGAAGCTGCCCGTGCGGGCGGCCATGTCGAAGGCGAGCAGCATGCTGGTGCTCGGCACCGGGCGGTTGAGCATACCGAGTCCCTGTCCCTCCCGAGAACCCCATTGCGAAGCTCTCGTGCTCGTTGCGGGTCACCGGGGCCGCTCCGGGAAGCGGCTGTCTGCTTCGCCGGGACCGAGTGTAGCATGTCGCCGGGGCGATCGGGGGGGGGCGTGCCGGGCACCTCATCCGCGCCTCGACGGGATATCGGACCCGACCTCGGGGGGTGGCTCGGACGCCGCCGGAGACCCGTTGGTCATGTCGACGATGTCCCGCCCTCACGCTCCTCCGCTTCGCTTCCGGCCGAGCAGCTCCCGCGCGGCGCGCCCGAGTTCGCGGTACTCGTCCTGGTGACGGAGGGTGCGTTCTCGCGGACGGGGGAGTGGCAGCCGGTGGGGTCGGTGAACGAGGGCGTGCTGGAGGAGCTCTTCCGGAGGCTGGTCTTGAGGGTGTGCATCCCGAAAACCCCATTCGCCGCTTTGCGGGACGCTCGAATCCGGGCTCTGGCGCTGACTGATTGCGCGGATGGGCGTGGATTGGGTTGGCTGTAGTCGCAAGACAAGCCGACTCGGGAGCCGGAAGGACCCGAAGTTCGGTGCGGGCATAGTCGGACCGAAGAGAGCGAGGGCGGTGATGACCGGCGTGGTCGGGCTTCAGGCCGCGGCGCGCTCGTAGTGATGGTGGAGCCCACCCGCTTCCTCGACCTCGACGACAAGTCCTCGATCGATCGCATGGACCTCACGGCATTCCGGGCAGTCCATTGCGAGCGCCTGATGTGTTCGCCATCGGTGGTAGTACTCGAAGTAGTCGGTGAGGATGCGCCTCAGGTGGCGTTCGCCCAGCACGATGGTGTGATCCAAGCACTCTCTCCGGATCGATCCGACCAGCCGCTCGGCAAACGGATTCTGCCAGGGCGAGCGAGGCGCGATCAGGATCTCCTCGCAGCCGAGGCTTCTGACGCGCCTGCTGAATGCGTGGGCGTAGATCCCGTCCCGGTCACGTAGCAGGTACTTTGGCGGATCCACCCAGGGGAACGCCTCGACGATCTGCTGACCGGTCCACGCAGCCGTGGGATTGGCCGTGACATTGAAGTGAAGGACGCGCCGCCGCTCGTGGGCGAGGACGAGGAAGACGAAGAGGATCTGGTTGCGGACGGTCGGGACGACGAAGAAGTCGACAGCGATGATGTCCTTGATGTGGTTCTTGAGGAAGGCGCGCCATGTGGCCGAGGGTGGCCGACGGCGGCGG
>VGIY01000486.1 GCA_016867695.1 Candidatus Eiseniibacteriota bacterium
ACCTCGGCCTGGAACGGGGCGCCCCCCGCTACGCCCTGGCCGAGCCGCTGCTTGAGGTGCGCGTCGATCCCTCGGTCGGCGATCCGCGCTCCTACCGGCCGGAGATCGCCTGCGCGGTGATGGAGGGGATGACGCTCGACGAGGAGGCGCTCAAGATCGTGATGAAGCTGCAGGAGAACCTGCACTGGGCGATCGGGCGCAATCGCAAACAGGCCTCGATCGGCGTCTACGACCTGGACGCCGTCGAGCCGGACCTGATCTACACGACGGAGGACCCCGACGCCTTCCGCTTCGCCCCGCTCGGTGCGGCGGGCGCGGGAGAGGCGCCGACGCTGCGCGGGATCCTGGAGAACCATCCCAAGGGCGCCGCCTTCGCCCACCTGCTGCGCGACCAGGCGCGCTACCCGATCCTCAAGGACGTCGGCGGCCACGTGCTGTCGATGCCGCCGATCATCAACTCCGAGGCGACCCGGGTCACCGCGCGCACGCGGCGGCTGTTCATCGACGTCACCGGGCTGACGCGGCGGACTGTCTCGCGGACGCTGAACATCATCGTCACCAGCCTGCTGGAGAACCTGCCCGGAGCCGCCGCCCGCGCGGTCGAGATCGTCGGGCCGGGGCCCGGGGAGCGGCGGCGCACGCCGGATCTCGCCCCGCAAGAGGCGGAGGTCGACCCGCAGCGCGCGGCGCGCGTGCTCGGCGTCGAGATCGGCCCGCAGCAGGCGGTCGAGCTGCTCGAGCGCATGCGCCACGACGCACGCCTCGAGCCCGGCGGCCGGATCCGCGTCCTGGTCCCCGCCTATCGCCACGACATCCTCCACCCGATGGACCTCGTCGAGGACATCGCCATCGCCTACGGCTACCACCGCATCGTCCCCTCGCTGGTGCCGACCTTCACCGTCGGCGGCGAGCGGCCGATCGAGGCGCTAAGCGAGCGGGCGCGCTCGCTCCTCTGCGGGTTGGGCTTCCAGGAGGTGATGACGCTGCCGCTGACGCACGAGCACCTCCACGACCTGCTTCTGGGTCGCCAGCCCTCGGGGCGCGCCGTGAGGATCGACAACCCGGTCTCCTCGGAGCAGACGATGGTGCGCACGGAGCTGTTGCCGGGCCTGCTCGACACGCTGCGGCGCAACGTCACCCATCCGCTGCCGCAGATGATCTTCGAGGTCGGGGAGGTGACGCTGCTCGATGGCTCGGCGGAGACGGGCGCGCGGGACCTGCGCCGGCTGGCCTGCGGACTCGCCGGCGCGCGGGCCGGCTTCGAGGACATCAAGGCGGTGGCCGAGGCGATCCTGCGCGAGTTCGCCCTTGAGGCATCCTACGAGCCCTGCGCGCGGGCGCCGTTCCTCGAGGGCCGCGCGGCGGCCGCCCGCATCGGCGACCGCGGCGCTCCGGCCGGGGGAGGGGGGGAGGCAGCCTCCCCGCCGGCGAAGCCCGCCGGCGACGGCGGGGCGTCCGGCGAGCCGGCCCTCTACTTCGGCGAGGTCGACCCCGCGGTGCTCGAGCGCTTCGGCATCCAGAACCCGGTCGTGCTGCTGGAGGCGGACCTGGAACGGCTGGGCGGGCTGCGCTGGCGGTAGGCAGGGGGAGCCGCCGAGATCGGCGGGACGGCGAACCGCCGCGCCTTCGGGTGTCGGCGCCGACACGAGGAGAGTCCGATGCACGACGACCCGACCGGCGTCCCTTCCCGGCGGCAGGCGGGCGAGCACTCGCCCCCTTCGGGCGAGCCCCTTGAGCACCGGCCCTACATCCCCGCCGAGGTCTCGCTGCCCGAGATCACCGCCAAGGCGCTGGTCCTCGGCGTGCTCCTGGCCGTCGTCCTGGCCGGGGCCAACGCCTACCTCGGCCTCTTCGCCGGCATGACCGTCTCGGCGAGCATCCCGGCGGCGGTGATCTCGATGGGCCTCCTGCGGGCGATGAAGGGACTGCGGCTGGCGCGACAGGTCAACATCCTCGAGAACAACATCGTCCAGACCTCGGCCTCGGCGGGCGAGTCGCTCGCCGCGGGCGTCATCTTTACCTTCCCGGCGCTGGTCATGATGGGCGTCTGGGAGCGGTTCGACATGCTGCAGGTCTCGCTGGTGGCCGGGTTGGGCGGGATCATCGGCGTGCTCTTCACGATTCCGCTGCGCCGCGCGCTGATCGGGCGGCGCGGCGGGCTGCAGTTCCCCGAGGGCGTGGCCACGGCCGAGGTGCTGGCGACGGGCGAGCGCGGCGGCGGCGGCGCCGTCC
>VGIY01000487.1 GCA_016867695.1 Candidatus Eiseniibacteriota bacterium
GCAGAAGACGACCTCGTCGATGAAGCAGACCGTGGTGAAGATCCTCTCGATGGCGTCCCTGTCGATGTCGACGAGGATGTAGCTCGTCGTCTCCTGCTGCTTGCCGAGGCTCCGCCGGGCGTCGGCCTTGACCATGCGCCGGTAGGTACGGATGAAGTCGCTGACGCCGACGTCGATCTTCGGCCGCTCGACCGGGGAGAGCGACGCCACCTCGACGCCGGGGATCGCCCTGACCCGATCGAAGAGAGCGCGGATCCCCTCCTCGCCGGAGGCCCGGGCGAGCAGGATGAGGTCGACATCGCCGCGCACGGCATCGCACGACGCGACGCCCTCGAGCCTGCCGAGCCTCTGGAAGACCTCGAGGCTCCGTTCCGGCTCGGTGATGCGCAGCATGAGGTAGGCGCCCGCCGACTCGCCGGCGTCCTCGTCGGCCGCCTCGTCGGGGGCGGGCGCAAGCGTCGTGCGTCCCGGAGCGAGCTTCTCCAACGCCGAGACCAGCTCCGGGACGGCGAAGGGCTTGTCGAGGTAGGCGGTGTTCTCCTCGGACAGAACAGCCGACTTGAGCGCCTCGTCGCCGAAGCCCGTGATCACCAGCACCGGCAGTTCGGGGAACCGGCTCTTGATGACCTTGAGGATCTTCAGCCCGTCGATGTCCGGCATGAAGATGCCGGTGACCAGGTAGTCGTAGCCGACCCCTTTCTCGCGCGCCCGCTGCATCTCGTGGACCGCGGAGATGCCGTCCGGGCAGGCGACGACGGTGTAGCCCTCCCGGGTCAGGCCGACGGTCAGGTTGCGCCGGATCTCGGGCTCGTCGTCGATCACGAGCACACGGCCCTTCATGACCATCCTCCTGCGTTGCGAGCCTCTCGGCGGGCGCCGCCCGGAGAAGCCGGGCTGGATCGGCGGCAAAGGGCGCCCGGCGCCGGTCCCGATGGGCGCGGGAAAGCGGTCATTGTAGGGGCAGTCCGAAGCGGCGCGCAAGCCCCGCGGGCCGCCGCGCCGCGGCGAGCCCCCCCCGCTATCGCCTGCGGAGTAACGAGTTGGAAAGGCCTTGCGAATCGCCGCCGGGCCCGCGTAGTATCGCCGCCCGGGGCTCGGGCCCCCCGTTCGTCAGCACCTCATGGTGGACATAGCTCAGTCGGTCAGAGCGCTTGACTGTGGATCAAGAGGTCGCGGGTTCAAATCCCGTTGTCCACCCGGTTGCGCCGAGGCACCGGCGGCCTTCGCCGGTGCCTCGCTGATTCGGCGGCGGCGCCCGCGGCGGCCGGGCCGGGCCGGACCGCGCCTCGCCACGCAGCATGGATCCCGAGCCCGATGGGGCCCCCGGCGGCGCGCCCGCGACGACCCCATCCTCCCGAGGAGCGGCGATGGAACGCAGCAGACCCAGAATCCCCCCCGGCATGCGCGACTTCACGCCGGCCGAGGTGCGCCGCCGCGAGTGGGTGATCGGGCGCATCCGGCGCATCTTCGAGCGCTACGGCTACGAGCCGATCGAGACGCCCTCGCTCGAGCTCTTCGAGACGCTGAAGGGGAAGCTGGGCGACGAGGGCGAGCAGCTGCTCTTCAAGGTCCTGCGCCGCGGGACCGATCTCGAGCAGTTGCGCCTGGGGCGCGTGGCCAGCGTCACGGTCACCGACTACGACCAGGTCGTCGACTACGCGCTGCCCTATGACCTGACGGTGCCCTTCGCCCGCTTCCTGGCCATGCACCCGGAGACGCCGAGGCCCTTCAAGCGCTACCAGATCCAGCGCGTCTGGCGCGCCGACCGGCCGCAGCGGGGCCGCTACCGCGAGTTCTGCCAGTGCGACGTCGACGTGGCCGGCACCGCGGCCATGGCCGCCGACGCGGAGATGATCGCCATCATGGTCGAGGCGCTGTCCGACCTCGGCTTCATCGACTTCCAGACGCGCGTCGGGCATCGCAAGCTGCTCGACGCGCTGGTCGAGTCGGCCGGAGGCGACGCGCACCTGCAGGCGATCTCGGTGGCGATCGACAAGTTCGACAAGATCGGCGAGGCGGGCGTCCTCGAGGATCTGCGCGCGCGCGGCGTGCCGGGGGAGGTCGCCGGCCGCGTCCTGGAGTCCATTGCTCTCGAGGGCCCGGTCGCGGAGATCCTCGCCCGGCTGGCGCCGCGCCTGGAGGGCACGCGCCGCGGCGCCGCGGGCATCGCGGAGACGCGCGAGCTGTTCGCCATCCTCGACGCCATGGGCGTGCCGGAGAAGCATCGCCG
>VGIY01000488.1 GCA_016867695.1 Candidatus Eiseniibacteriota bacterium
GCCCCCGCGAGGAAGCGGGGCGGAGTAGCCGAACTCGTGATGGCCGCCGGGGTGCCGCCGGTCCTGCGGATCGACGAAGCCGAGAACGCGTCCGCTCAGACCGCAGGGGACCGGGATCCAGTTGCGCCAGACCTCCTCGGGGATGGAGGTCATGTAAGCGCCCAGACCGGGGTAGGCGGCGAAGTCCCAGCCCTGGGGGCCGTCGTCGAAGTCGAAGCGCACCACCGGCTGCGCGCCGACGCGCAGGACGACCTCGTCGGCGGCGAAGGGGCCGCAGGCGGAGTCGTAGAGGCCGTCCTCGTCCGACCACCCCCCGTCGGAGACCATGCGCAACTCGAGCGCGACGCTCCGCGCGAGCGGGGAGAGCGTGCCGGCGGCGATCGTCTGCTGGAAGAGGGCCGGGCTCGCGGCGCTCCCGAGCACGCCGGTGAGGCCGGCGACCCAGTGCTCCTCCACGAGCGCCCCGCCCGCGTCGTAGCAGAGCACGTAGATGTGCGTGTAGTCATAGTCGGGCTCGGTATCGTTGAAGTAGGCGAATTCGATCTGCAGCGCCTCCTGCGCCCAGTCGATGGCCAAAGACGGGGAACGGGCCGACTGGCGGAAGTCGTTGCCGTAGCCCATGCCCGTCGCGTACCCGCGGCAGAGGGCTTCATCCTCGTGCACGCCGCACCAGAGCATGCCGGCCGTGTTCTCGATCATCGGCACACAGGGATCCCCGGCGAAGCTCGACGCCGAGACCCGGGCGAAGTGGACCGCGTCGTTCTGGGTCGCGTCGACCCTCGTCCAGCCCTGCAGCGGGTCGGCGACGATCGCCTCCCAGTCCCAGACGCCCCCCTCGAACGCGACGCCGCCGCCGTCGTCGCCGCCGAACCAGATCGTGTCGCCGCGCGCTGCCGCGGCGCGCCCACGGCCCGCCGGGTCTTCGACGAAC
Source organism: Candidatus Eiseniibacteriota bacterium (assembly GCA_016867695.1). Taxonomy (GTDB): domain Bacteria; phylum Eisenbacteria; class RBG-16-71-46; order CAIMUX01; family WJJG01; genus VGIY01. The sequence continues at coordinate 932 of VGIY01000488.1, forward strand.
ACGCCGGCGGGGACCGTCCGCGCGCGCTCCGCGGCCGGCAGGATCGGGGGAAGGGCGCGGGCGCCGGAGACGGCGCCGAGAACGACCAGGCAGGCGAGCAGGCAGCGCATGGGGCACCTCCGGCTCCGGGCGTCGGCAGAGGGACTCGCGCCGCCCCGACCCATCGACACCGGGGCGACGATCACGATCGTCCCGTTCAGTATAGATGCGCAGGGGCGTGGTCGGAAGGTGGCGCCGCGGGCGTGTGGTGCATCGATGGAGGCGCGCCGCCGGCGCCAAGTGCGTCGAGGCGCCGAGGGCGCAGGGCCGCGGCGAGCGAGCGCGCCGCGCCGGCTCGCCGTGGGGCCTGGGGCAGCCGCGGGCCGCGGGCGGCCTCAAGGCAACAGCCGGTAGTACCTTCGCTTGCCGAGACGCACGAGCGCGCCGGCGGCCGGGAGGTCGGCGGTGGCGGCAGGATCGTCGACCGGCGTCTGCTCGACGTAGAAGCCCCCCTGGCCGATCAGGCGCCGCGCCTCCCCCTTGGACTTGACCAGCGACAGGGCCGCCAGCAGGTCGACCCAGAGCGCCCCGCGCAGCCCCTCCGGCACCCGCACCTCGGGCACCTCGTCGGGGGCCTCCTTGTCCTGGACGACCTGGCGGAAGCGCGCCTCGGCCTCGGCGGCGGACGCCTCTCCGTGGTACTGCTCGACCAGGTTGCGGGCCAGCAGCTTCTTCACCGCCATCGGATTCCCGCCGCCGCGCAGCTCTTCCGCCAGCGCGTCGATCTCGGCGCCGGAGAAGGAGCTGGCCAGCTCCAGGTACTCGCGGACATGCTCGTCGGCGATGCGCATCGCCTTGCCGTACATGTCGAAGGGCTCGTCGTCGATGTTGATCGTGTTGCCGTAGGACTTCGACATCTTGCGCCCGTCGGTGCCGATGATGATCGGGTTGGTGATCATCACGTGGGGCGCGCCGCCGAAGTGCTCCTGGATCGCCCGCCCGGCGAGCATGTTGAAGTGCTGGTCGTAGGCGCCGACCTGCGCGTCGCACTTCAGGGCGTAGGCGTCGTAGCCCTGCATCAGCGCGTAGAGCGCCTCGTGGAAGCGCAGCGATTCGCCCCTCTCCATGCGCGACTGGAAGTCGCGCCGGGCGATGATCTGCTTCATCGGGAAGATGCTGGCCAGCTCGATCAAGTCGGCGAAGGAGAGCTTGGCCAGCCACTCGCCGTTGTAGCGCACCTCGGTGCGCTGCGGATCGAGGACGCGAAAGGCCTGATCGGTGTAGGTCCGGGCCAGCTCGAGCACCTCCTCGTGCTTGAA
>VGIY01000489.1 GCA_016867695.1 Candidatus Eiseniibacteriota bacterium
GCCGAGACGCGCTCGACGTCCCGGTGGAGATCGAAGCCGATCACGCCGGCGGCTTGCCCCGCGACCTCGATCGCGAAGCAGGTCTGCGGCTCGGCGGCGGAGACGCGGGCGATGAACTCGCGGGCGTGCTCGGTCCGATAGGGATGCGGGAAGAGGTCACGCAGATTGCGCCAGATGGCGCGGTTGTCCGCGTGGCGCGCCAGCGACTCGGCGTCGGATTCGCGCAGCGGCCGCACCGTGCCGCGACTCAACTCCAGGCGCATGGCGGGCGGGGACCTCCCTGCGGATCGGAATTCCGGATCAGAAGATGAAGTCGGTCGAGAGGAAGCGCGAATGCCGCTCCCGCACGATGGCCGAGACGATGCGCCGGTTCTCCTCCGTCTCCTTGGCCGCCACCAGCGTGCGGATCGAGAACACCCGCAGCGCATCGGCGACCGACAGCGTGCCCTCGGCCGAGTCCTTGCGCCCGGTGAAGGGGAAGCTGTCGGGGCCGCGCTGGCACTGGCTGTTGAGGTTGACCCGGCAGAGCTGGTTGACGAGGGGATCGATCAGCTCCGCGAGCGCCCGCGGGTCGCGCCCGAAGAGGCTGATCTGCTGCCCGTAGGGAGAGGCGGCGACATAGGCCAGCGGCTCGCTCAGCTCGTCGAAGGGCACGATCGGCACGAGCGGTCCGAACTGCTCCTCGTGATAGACGCGCATCGCCGGTGTGACCGGCGAGAGCACCGCCGGCTCCATGAAGGTCCCCCCCACCTCCCCGCCGCCCGCGTTGACGATCGTCGCGCCGTGGGCGGCGGCGTCGGCGACGAGCCGGGCGAGGTACTCGATCCGCCCGGGGTCGGCCAGCGGCGTCAGCGCGACCTCCGGCTCCCAGGGCATCCCCCGGTGCAGTCCGGCCAGACCGGCGCGGAAGCGCTCGAGGAAGGCCTGCAGGAGTCGGCGATGGACGAAGAGGATCTTCAGCGCCGTGCAGCGCTGGCCGTTGAAGGAGAGCGTCCCGAGCAGGCATTCCCGGGCCGTCAGGTCGAGATCGGCGTCGGGGAGCACGATGGCCGGGTTTTTCGCCTCCAGGCCGAGCACGCAGCGCAGCCGGTGAGGCCGGGGGTGCTGTCGCCTGAGGATGTCGGCCACGCGGCTGGAGCCGATGAAGGCCAGCAGATCGAGGCGCCCCGACTCCATGAGCGGGCCGACGACCTGCGCGCCGTCGCCGTAGAGGGTCTGGACCACGCCCGGCGGAAACGAGTCGCGCAGCGCCTCCAGTAGCGGCCGGTGCAGCAGCACGCCCAGCTTGGGCGGCTTGACCAGGACCGAGTTGCCCATGATCAGCGCCGGAAGGAGGGTCGTGTAGGTCTCGTTCAAGGGATAGTTGTAGGGCCCCATGCAGAGCGCCAGGCCCAGCGGGGCGCGGCGGATCTGGCCGATCACGCCCTCCTCGATGACGAAGCGGGAGGAGCGGCGGTCGAGATCCTTCAGCGCGTCGATCGTGTTCTCGATGTAGGCGACGGTGCGGTCGAACTCCGCCTCCGAGTCGGCGAGGCTCTTGCCGACCTCCCACATGAGGAGCCGCACGACCTCGCCCCGCGCGGCCCGCATGCGCGCGGCGAAGCCGGCGGCGTGGCGGATGCGCTCCTCGACCGGCATCGTCGCCCACGCGCCGCGGCCGCCGTCGTGGGCCCGCGCCGCCGCCTCCAGCGCGGCGAGCGACTCGCTCTCCGTCAACAGCGGGTAGCTGCCCAGACGCGGCGGACGGGGCCCGCCGCCGCCCCGCAGGCAGAGCGGCGAGAGCACCTCCCGCGCCGGGCCGCGCCAGCGGCGGATCTCGCCGTCGGCGAGGTACTCCCGCTGCTCGATCGGGGCGGGAAGACGCCAGGGCTCGGGAACCTCGTCCTCCCGGGGAAAGGAGAAGCCCGCCCGGCCCGCGGATCGATCCATCTGCCGCCTCCTCGCCGCGCGAGTCCCGCCCGCTGGCGCCTGTCCCGGCAGCCCCCCGGGGGCCGGATCAGTCGGCCGCCCCCGCGCCGCGGGGACCGCTTCCGGTCAGGTGCAGCCTGTAGAAAGCGGCCGCCCGCTCGAAGAACTCCGGGAAGGCGACCCGCTCCGGGGCGGTCCTGCCTCCGTGGCCCGCGCCCGGGACGACCCAGAGCTCCCCGGGTCCCCCGAGCCGATCGAAGACCCGCTGCGACATCCAGGGCGGCGTCCGCTCGTC
>VGIY01000490.1 GCA_016867695.1 Candidatus Eiseniibacteriota bacterium
GCGATCCGCGGCATCTCACGGCCACCTTGACGATCGACCCGGAGTACCTGAAGACCGACTTCGATCGGGGCGCGACCAACTACCGGGACTGGGGGATCCAACTCGGCCGCCGCTTCCGGGCGCTCAAGCTCTGGTTCGTGCTGCGCCACTACGGCGTCGAGGGACTGCGGGCGAAGCTGCGCGAGCACCTGGCGCTGGCCCGGGAGGCGGCCCGCTGGATCGAGGAGAGCGACGACTTCGAACTGCTCGCCCCGGTGCCGCTGAACACGATCTGCTTCCGCTTCCACCCGGGCAGGGCGCGCGAAGCGTCCGGCGCCCCGGCGGCGCTGCCCGGCGGCGGTCCCGGCTCTCCCGGCGCCGGCGCCGCCGGGGAGGCGGACCTGGACGAGCTCAACCGGGCCCTGCTGGCGCGGGTCAATGAAGGCGGGCGCATTTTCATCACGCATACGCGCCTTGGCGGACGCTACTGCCTGCGGATGAGCATCGGTCAGACGAGCACGCGGCGCGAGCACGTCGAGCAGGCCTGGTCCTGGATCCGGGAGTGCGCGGCAAACCTGGGCTGGCGCGGGCGCGGCGCGGCGCGGTAGGCTTGCGGCCCCGGGCGGCGCGACGGTCCGTCCGGCGGTCACCCCCTCGAGGAGCACGCCATGGATATGCTGGCCGAGATCTTCGCGCGTCAGGGAGAGCTCAACCGGTTCACCTTCGAGCGCAACCAGCTCGTCGACTTCGAGCGCATCCCGCGCGATCGCCGGCTGCAGAACGAGTGGCTGCGCAACTACGCCCTGGCGATGACGCAGGAGATCGCCGAACTGGTCGATTCGACCAACTGGAAGTGGTGGCGCACGAAGGTCGACCTCTTCGACGAGCAGAACCTCAAGGTCGAGCTGGTCGACATCCTGCACTTCTGGATCAGCGCCTGCCAGGTGATGGGGCTCTCGGCCGAGGACGTGCACCGCATGTACATGCAGAAGAACGCGATCAACGCCCGGCGGCAGGAGAGCGGCTACCTGGAGAAGGGCGACGCGGAGAACCGCACGATCGGCTGAAGGCCGGGCGATCCGCGGCCAGGCATCGGCCGCGGCGAGCCTTGCGCGCGGCGGGCCACGACCGTTCGGCCGGCAGGCGAAACGCTGCCGCCCCGCGTCGCCGGTCCGCCGATCAGCCCTTCTTGGCCTGTTCCTCGGCCGCCTTCTTCAGCTTGTCGTTGGCCATGATCGCCACCTCGACGCGGCGATTCGCCTGCTTGCCCTCGGGCGTGTCGTTGCTCGCCACCGGCTGCGACTCGCCGTAGCCGATCGACGTGATCCGGCTGCTGCTGACGTTGTTCTGGAACAGGTAGGCGGTGACCGACTTGGCCCTCCGCTCGGAGAGCGTCTGATTGTACTCGTCGCTCCCGTCAGAGTCGGTGTGACCTTCGATCAGGATGTCGGTGTCGGGATACTTGTTGAGCACGTTCGCCAGGCTGGCCACGCCGGCCCGCGCGTCGGGACGCAGATCGAACTTGGCGACGTCGAAGAGGATGCCCGAGGCGAAGGTGATCTTGATGCCCTCGCCGATCCGCTCCACGCGGGCGCCCTCCAGGTCCTGCTCGAGCTCGGCCGCCTGCTTGTCCATGTAGTCGCCGATGACCGCTCCGGCCACGCCGCCGACCGCGGCCCCGACGATCGCCCCGGCGGCGGTGTTGCCCGCCTGCTTGCCGATGACCGCGCCGGCGACCGCTCCGGCGGTGCCGCCGATCAGCGCCCCACGCTCCTTGCGGCTCATGCTGGCGCAGCCGGCCAGAGCGACGATCAGCAACGAGACCAGCGCCGACTTCCAGGCCTGGCGCGCCGCGAACCCCCATCTCCCAGCCATCACGATCCTCCTCCTATTCGACCGCACGCGCCCCACCGGGCTACGCGCCGGGCGCCGTTCGCCTCCGCACCCCCGCCGGGCGGGCGCCGCCCGGCCCGGGGGCGCCCTCGCCGGCATCCTACTCGACGGTCACGCTCTTGGCCAGATTCTTCGGTTGATCGATGGCGCAGCCGCGCAGCACGGCCGACTCGTAGGCGAAGAGCTGCACGGCCACGGTGGCCAGGAAGGGCATCAGGATCTCGTCCGCCTCGGGCAGCGCCAGGACCATGTCGGCGTGCTCGCTCAGCGCGCCCGGGTCGCCCGAGGTGATGGCCAGGACGTGCCCGCGCCGCGCGCGGACCTCCTG
>VGIY01000491.1 GCA_016867695.1 Candidatus Eiseniibacteriota bacterium
GCGCAGCGCGCTCGCCGCCCGGACGGGGAAGCGCGTGATCCTCGAGCCGCGCCTGGATCCGCGGCTGATCGGCGGCCTGCGCGTGCAGATCGAGGACGAGGTGATCGAGCACAGCGTGCAGAAGACGCTCGAGAACCTGCGGGCGACGCTCCAGGGGGCCGAGCTCGGCGGGGCCCGAGGATAGGGGAAGAAGATGGCTTTCAGGCCCGAAGAGGTGACCTCGGTTCTGCGCCGCGAGCTGGAGAAGTTCGAGACCAGGCTCGAGGTGGGTTCGGTCGGCCAGGTCCTCCAGGTCGGCGACGGCATCGCCCGCGTCTGGGGGCTCGAGCAGGCCATGGCCGGCGAGCTGCTCCAGTTCCCTCACGAGGTGATGGGCATGGTCATGAACCTCGAGGAGGACAGCATCGGCGTGGTTCTCTTCGGCTCCGACGCGCGGGTCAAGGAAGGCGACCTGGTGCGCCGCACGCAGAGGCTCGTCAGCGTGCCCGTGGGGCCGGGAGTCATCGGCCGCGTGGTCAGCCCGCTGGGCGAGCCGCGCGACGGCAAGGGCGAGGTGCCGATCCAGGAACACCGCCCGCTCGAGTCACGCGCCCCCAGCGTCGTCGAGCGCCGGCCGGTCAACCAGCCGGTCCACACGGGGCTCAAGGCGATCGACTCGATGACGCCGATCGGGCGCGGGCAGCGTGAGCTGATCATCGGCGACCGCCAGACGGGCAAGACCGCGCTGGCGATCGACACGATCCTCAATCAGAAGGGGGGCGACCTGCGCTGCATCTATGTCGCCATCGGCCAGAAGGAGTCGACCGTCGCCCGGGTGGTCAAGACGCTCGCCGATCACGGGGCGATGGACTACACCACGGTCGTGGTGGCCGGCGCTTCCGACCCGGCGCCGATGCTCTACATCGCCCCCTACGCCGGCTGCGCGATGGGCGAGTACTTCCGCGATCGGGGCGAGCACGTCGTCGTCATCTACGACGACCTCTCCAAGCACGCCGTCGCCTACCGGCAGCTATCGCTCCTCCTGCGCCGCCCGCCGGGGCGCGAGGCCTACCCGGGCGACATCTTCTACCTGCACAGCCGCCTGCTCGAGCGGGCGGCCAAGCTGAGCGACGAGAAGGGGGGCGGCAGCCTGACCGCGCTGCCGATCATCGAGACCCAGGCGGGCGACGTGTCGGCCTACATCCCGACGAACGTCATCTCGATCACCGACGGGCAGATCTTCCTGGAGTCGGACCTCTTCTACGCCGGCGTGCGTCCGGCGATCAACGTCGGCATTTCCGTCTCGCGCGTCGGAGGCAAGGCGCAGACGCGGGCGATGCGCAAGGTGGCCGGCGGGCTGCGCCTGGCGCTGGCCCAGTATCGCGAGCTGCAGGCCTTCGCCCAGTTCGGCTCGGACCTCGACGAGGCGACGCTGCGCCAGCTCGCGCGCGGGGAGCGCATGGCCGAGATCCTCAAGCAGGACCAGTACGTGCCCATGCCGCTGGCCGACCAGGTGATGATCCTCTACGCCGGCGTGAACGGGTATCTGGACGACCTCCCCGTCGCCGCGCTGAAGCGCTTCGAGTCCGAGTTCCTGGACTTCATGCGCGGCGAGTACCCCGACGTGGCGCACGCGATCGAGGAGGAGCTCGACCTCTCGGCGCGCACCGAGGCGAGCCTGCGCCGGGACATCGAGGCATGGAAGGAGCGCTTCCGGGTCTGAGACCCCGGGGCGCGCAGGGCGGGCCCCGGCCCGCGACGGATCGACGATGGCGACACTGAAGCAGATCCGCCGCCGCATCCGCTCGGTGCAGAGCACGCGGCAGATCACCAAGGCGATGGAGATGGTCGCGGCGGCCAAGCTGCGCAAGGCCCAGGTGCGCGCCGCCGCGGTCGAGCCCTACGCGCTCGCCCTGCGCGAGGCGCTGGACCGGCTCTCCGCCTCGGGGAGCCTGGGCGGCCATCCCCTCCTCGAGCGGCGCCCCGAGGGGCGCACGCTGCTCTGCGTCGTCGGCTCCGATCGCGGTTTGTGCGGTGGCTTCAACGCCGGCGTGACGCGCCTGGCCGAGCAGCGGCTCGCGGCGCTGGGCCCGCAGCGCGTGCGGCTGCAGCCGGTGGGCGGCCGCGTGGCGCGCTACTTCGCCTACCGGGGCTGGGACTTCGCCGATGCCGCAGTCGCCGCGGGCGATCAGGTCGATCCGGCGACGGTGGGGCGTCT
>VGIY01000492.1 GCA_016867695.1 Candidatus Eiseniibacteriota bacterium
GCCCCGCACACCGTGCGCGCCTCCTTCGACCGGCCGAACCTCTTCTACCGCGTCGTGCCGAAGATCGACCCGGGGCCGCAGATCCTGCAGTTCGCTGCCTGATGCCTTCAGCCGCACCCCAGTTCGGTGGTATCATTGTCCCCTGGCGGCGCGGAGCGAGACTGCAGGACCCCCATGTGAGGAGGTGGCAACCATGCAACGACGAACAAGGACGGGTACGATCTTGCGCGCACTCCCCATCCTGCTACTGGCGTCAGCCTTGCTGATTCCCCAGGCGCGAGCCGAGGAGCAGATGCTGGCGCTGCGCCTGGCCGGTGGGGAGAGCGCAGTCTATGCGCTGAGCGAGATCACGCGCATCGGTTTCGAGGGCGAGGAGACGCTGGTGGTGGTGACAGCGGGTGGCTCGGATGCCTACGCGACCGAGTCGATCAAGCGCATCGAGTTTCTCTTCGAGTTCTCGAGCGTGGAGGACCCGCGGGAAGCGGCCGGGCTGATCCAGGCGATCCGCCTGTTCCAGAGCCGTCCGAATCCGGTGACGACGGGTACGCAGATCAGCTTCGAGTTGCCCCAGGCGGGGAAGGTGGAGCTCTCGGTCTACAGCGCCGAAGGGCGGCTGGTGCGCGCGCTGTTGGCCGAGGAGCGCGAGGCCGGCCGCCACGCGATCGCCTGGGACGGCGCAGACGAGGCGGGCCGGAAGGTTCCGGGCGGGGCCTACTTCTATCGTTTGCGCGCGCCGGGGTGCGATGAGAGCCGGCGGATGATCCTGCTGCCGTGAGGGCGGCCAGGCCTTGAGAGAAGAGCGCGGGGAGCCATAGGAGACGAGAAGCAACAGAAGACGAACCGGGAGCGGGAGAAAGCAGCGGGAGGAGGATCGAGCGATGAGAGCACGGATACTTACGATGGTGGTTCTGGCTCTGGTCCTGAGCGCGACCGTGAGCCAGGGCGAGTGGAAGATGCGGGTGCACGAAGGGGCGGCCACGACGGAGTTCACGGTGTCGAACGTCGACAGCCTGACGTTCTACGAGGTTGTGGTGCCGATACCGATGGTTGTGGTCCCGGCGGGCGTCTTCACCATGGGCGACGGGGTGGCGTACTGCGGCACCAACCAGCGTGAGGTGACCCTGACGCGGAGCTTCTGCCTGGGCCAGCACGAGGTGACGAACCAGGAGTACCTGGAGGCGGTGCAGTGGGCGTATGACCATGGGTACGTGACGGCGACGCCGACCTCGGTGCGGGACAACCTGGACGGGAGCACGCAGGAGCTTCTGGATCTGGACGGTTCCGGATGCGAGATCGCCTTCAGCGGCGGGCTGTTCAGCCTGCGCAATGCGGGGTATGGGATCAACCCGGAGCATCCGGTGAAGGAGGTGACCTGGTACGGATCGGCGCGCTACTGCGACTGGCTGAGTCTGCAGGCGGGGCTGCCGCGGGCATACCAGCACACCGGCAACTGGGCCTGCAATGGAGGTGATCCGTACGGTGCCCAGGGGTATCGCCTGCCGACGGACGCGGAATGGGAGTACGCGGCGCAGTGGAACGACGAGCGGATCTACCCGTGGGGGAACGAGGGCCCGGATTGCGGCCGGGCGAACTTCTACCACACGACGGGCCACTGCGTCGGCTGGACCTCCCCGGTGGGCAGCTATCCTAACGCGCCGGCGGCGTTGGGCTTGTCGGACATGGCCGGGAACGTGTGGGAGTGGTGCAATGACTGGCATGTGTGCAATCTGGGGACGGTTCCGGTGACGGATCCGACGGGTCCGGGTAGTGGGTCGGGGCGCGTGGTTCGCGGCGGCTCGTGGCACAACTACGACTACGGCCTGCGGTGCGCGTATCGGAGCAACTACAACCCGGACTACAGCAGCATCGTCATCGGCTTCCGCGCCGCCAGGACCATTGGTGCGCTGTGAAGCCGGCGAGGAGTTGCGGATGAAAGAGCCGCACAGAGAAGGAGTAGCGCACCGCTCTGACCCCGAGTCATGCGTCGGCGAGCCGCAACGCCGCGGCGCCGGGCCGCCTCCGGATTCCTGGAAAGGGGTCATCCATGAGACAGGGATCGACGTGGTTGATGGTGGTCGCGCTGGCGGTCCTGCTCACCGCGCTGGCCCAGTACACGACAGCGGGCAAGGAGACCGATCCGGCGATCGAGGCTCTCGCGCGGGCGGGGCTGCGCGGCGAGGCGATCCCGCTCTCCGAC
>VGIY01000493.1 GCA_016867695.1 Candidatus Eiseniibacteriota bacterium
GGAGAAGCGCATGGGGGCGACATTGACGAACCCGAGCGCCGGGAAGAGCGTCACCGCGTAGAAGAGCCCCGCCGCCAGCGGGCCGCGGCGGCCGCGCCGGGCGATCCAGAGCAGAGCGCCGAGCGCGGCCAGTGCGGCCAGCGGCCAGAGCCACTGCAGCGGATCGCCCGCGTCGATCGTCCAGCGCCGGTAGTTGAAGACCAGCGGATGGGGCCAGAGGATCTTGCCGACGTAGAACCAGAGGGCGCGCCCGGCGATCAGGACGCGGTCGAGGAAGCCCAGGTCCCAGTAGGGCCCGGTGTCTCCCCAGAGCACGAGGTCCCTCTCGTGCGCAGCGGTCATCCGCCCCATGGCGAAGCCGAGGGCGAGAAACGGCGCCAGCGCGAGCGCATAGGCGCTGGTGACGCGCTCCCCGCGCCACCAGCGGGCGATCAGGAGCGCCAGCGGCAGCGAGGCGATGACCGTCTTGGAGAAGAGGCCGAGCAGGAAAAGGCCCAGCCCCAGCCCCCACCAGCCCCAGCGCCCCGGGCCGGAGCGCGCCTCCCAGCGCAGCAGGGCGAGCGCCGCCAGGAGGTAGAAGAAGAGCGACAGGACGTTCTTGCGCTCCGTCACCCAGGCGACGGATTCGACGCAGAAGGGGTGCAGGGCGAAGACGGCGGCCACTGCCCAGGCTGCGCGCAGGCGCAGCCGGCGGAACAGCACCCAGAGCAGCAGGGCGTTGAGGGCGTGCAGGAGGACGTTGGTCAGGTGGTAGCCGTTGGCCTTGATCCTCCCCTGCTCGTCGGGGCCGCCCCAGAGCCGGTACTCGAGCCAGAAGGTCGTGAAGACGAGCGGGTAGTACTGCGGGCTCTCTCGGGGGTGGAACCAGATGCGCTCGAGCCCCCCGGGGTCGGGCAGGTGCGGGTTCTCGAAGACGTAGTCCTCGTCGTCCCAGATGAAGCCGGGATTCGCGGCGACCCGTCCGTCGGCGCGTCCGTAGTCGCCGCCGTAGACCTGCGCGTAGGCGGCCAGGGCCATCAGGACGAGCAGCGCCCCGAGCAGCAGGTCGCGCCGCGCGAGTCGGGGCCCGGATCGCGTCCACAGGGGGGGGCTGCCCCGTCGCGGCGGGCGACGCACCGGACGGGCCCCTTTACGCCGGGCGTCGCCCGCAGGGCGCTCCGAAGCCTTGGAAGTTGCCTGCATCCGCGAATAGTATCATGCTCGCACTCCGCGGCAAGGGGGCCGCGGGCCCGAGGTTCCTGGGGCCGCGGGCCCGAGGTTCCTGGGGCCGCGGGCCCGGGGTTCCTGGGACCGCGGGGCCGGGATTCCTGGGGGCCGCGGGGCCGAGGTTCCTGGGGCCGCGGGCCCGAGGTTCCTGGGGCCGCGGCGCCGAGGTTCCGGGGGCCGCGGGCCCGGGGTTCCTGGGACCGCGGGGCCGGGATTCCTGGGGGCCGCGGGCCCGGGGTTCCCGGGGGCCGCGGGCCCGGGGCCGGGGTTCCGTGGTTCGAGCCTCGTCCTCCCCGGGTCGTTCCCGGGTCGGGAACCTCCCCCCGGCGCGTCCGTAGAAGGTCGCAGGACCGTTCGCCATCGCCGTCGTCCGGTCGACACTCACGCTGGGGCTTCCGCGCGCGGTCGCCCCGCCCATGACGGAGGCGCGCCCATGAAGCGTTTGCCGCTCCTCCTGGCGCTGTGCGCCGCGCTCGCCGCCTGCACCTCCTACTCCTACCTGAAAGTCACGCGCATGACCCCGGCCCAGCTCAAGCAGGCCTCCGACGCCGAGATCTGCAACGCCTACAGCCACACCCGGGCCGAGCCGCGCACGCGCCAGGCGCCCATCCGCGAGGAGATGCTGGCCCGCGGCCTGCTGACCGACGAGGAATGGCCGCTCGTCGAGCAGCGCCAGCTGCGGCCGGGGATGTCGAAGCTCGCGCTCATCGCCTGCTGGGGCTACCCGAAGCGCGCCACGCGCGCCCTGCATGCCGGCGGCGACACGCTCGTCGCCCACGAGCAGTACATCTACGAGGGCAGCGCCGGCTGGTCGACCCTGTCGGTCTACCTCGAGGACGGCGTGATCGCCGGCTGGCGCGAGTGGTCCGAAGTGGAGCCCCGGGAGATCGACCAGTACCTGCCCGGGGTGCGCAGCCGGCCGGGGGGCATCGTCCGCGAGCCGGCCCCCGGATATGAGCCGACCACCGCCGAGCCGCTGAAGTAGACGCGG
>VGIY01000494.1 GCA_016867695.1 Candidatus Eiseniibacteriota bacterium
TCCCCGCCTTTGGCGGCACTCGTTCGCCGCGCGTGCCGGCGCCCGGAGGCGGACCCTGGGCCTGGCCGCGCTCCTCGCGCTCTGCGCCCCCCTCGCGCTCCTCGCCCTCCTGCCGCCGGCCGCGGCGGGCCAGGAGGAGGGCTCGCCGAGGCCCTGGGAGATCGACGCCGGCCTGCTCGAGGCGCCCGGCAAGGCGGCCTTCTACCGCGAGTTGACGCGCTGGAACGAGCAGCCGAGCGCCAACCAGCTCGCCCTCGACGCCGTCTACTACGATCTCTCGCTGGCCATCGACCCGGTCGGCCAGCAGATCCAGGGCCAGCTGCTGGCCCGCCTGCGCGTGGACGCTCCGCAGGCCACGGTGGCCGATCTCGACCTCGCCCCGCCGCTGCTCGTCCAGTCGACCACCTGCGGCGGCCTCCCGGCGGCCTGGTCGCACGCGGGAGAGAGGGTCTCGATCACGCTCGATCGCCCCTACACGCAGGGGGAGATCGTGGAGGTGACCGTCGACTACCGGGGCACGCCCTCCTCCTCCTACGGCGCCTTCGGCTTCAGCAGCCACAACGGCCAGCCCATGATCTGGACGCTCAGCGAACCCTTCGGCGCCCGCTCCTGGTGGCCCTGCGACGACTGGTCGGACGACAAGGCCGACTCGATGGACCTGCGGATCACCGTGCCCAGCGGACTGATCGTCGCCTCGAACGGCACGCTGCGGGGGGTCGCTTACGGCGGCGGGACCGACACCTATCACTGGCAGGTCGGCTACCCGATCGCCACCTACCTGGTCTCGCTGGCCATCCATCCCTACACGGTCTACTCCGACTACTACGCCTACAGCCCGACCGACTCGATGGAGATCCAGTTCTACATCTTCCCCGACGACTACCAGTCCACGCTCGAGGCCAATCTGATGACCGCCGACATGATCGCCTACTTCGCCGGCGTCTACGGCGAGTACCCGTTCGTGGCGGAGAAGTACGGCCACGCCCAGTTCCTCTGGGGCGGGGCGATGGAGCACCAGACCTGCAGCAGCATGGGCGTCTTCTACGAATCGATCATCGCCCACGAGCTCGCCCACCAGTGGTGGGGCGACATGGTCACCTGCGCCGACTTCCGCCACATCTGGCTGAACGAGGGATTCGCCGTCTACTCGGAGGCGCTCTGGCTGGGCGACCACTACGGACCCGAGGGCTACTGGGGCAAGATGAACAGCACCCGCTACTACGGCGGCGGGACGATCTACTGCCCGACGCTGGACGACTGGAACCGCATCTTCAACGTCTCGCTCTCCTACAACAAGGCCTCCTGGGTGCTGCACATGCTCCGCCACGTCGTCGGCGACGAGGCCTTCTTCCTGACGCTGGCCGCCTACCGCTCGGCCTTCGAGTACGGCGCGGCCGTCACCGAGGACTTCCAGGCCGTGGCCGAGGCGGTCTCGGGCATGGATCTGGGCCCCTTCTTCCAGCAGTGGATCTACGGGGAGTACTTCCCGCAGTACGGCTACTCCTGGGCGTCGGTCCCGGTGGGCGAGGGGCACGAGCTGCACCTGGAGATCGATCAGCTCCAGCAGACGGGCCTCTTCCGCATGCCGATCGACGTCGTCGTCGACTACGAGGGGGGGGGCAGCGAGACCTTCGTCGTCGACAACGCCCAGGCGCACGAGGCCTACGTCCTGCCGCTGGCGGCGCCCGCCGCGGCCGTCGCCCTCGACCCGGAAGGCTGGATCCTCAAGCAGGTCCAGGAGGAGGTCACCAACCCCACGTTCGACCAGGGCATCCTCCTGGTCAACGGCGTCTCCTGGGACACCTACGGCGCCGAGATCACCAACGCCTACGAGGCGCGCGCGTTCTGGGGCGACCTGGCGATCAGCTTCTGGGACTGCTTCGCCGAGCCCGCCGGCGGGTATCCCTCCACGCTGCCCGCGCCCCTCGGCCACGGGCGCGTCCCCTCGAGCGTGCTGGGGGGCTTCGCCACGGTCCTCTGGGTGGGCAACAACTACGGCGGCGACCTGTCCAGCTGGATGGAGACGGCGGTCCTCTCCTACCTCCAGGCCGGGGGCAACGCGCTGCTCATGACCCGCCAGGGGGACAGCTTCCTCGACAGCTCGCTGCGCAGCTACCTGGGCGTGAGCTTCGTCACCTCCCAGACGATCAATAACTGCACCTCCGTCCGCGCCCCGCTGACCGACATCCC
>VGIY01000495.1 GCA_016867695.1 Candidatus Eiseniibacteriota bacterium
CGCAGGTTCTCGAGTGTCTTCTGCACGCTGTGCTCGATCACCTCGTCCTCGATCTGCACGCGCAGGCCGCCGATCAGCCGCGGATCCAGGCGCGGCTCGAGGATCACGCGCTTCCCCGTCCGGGCGGCGAGCGCGCTGCGCAGGCGCCCGGCGAGATCCTCCGGCAGGGCGACCGCGCTGGTCACCCGCACCCGCCGCAGGCCCTGCCGCTCGTCGAGCAGCGCGCGGAAGGCCTCGCGCACGTCCTCGAGCAGCCCGTAGCGCCGCTTCTCGAGCAGCAACTCGAGCAGATCGCAGATCAGCGGATGGACGTGCGCCCCGAAGAGGCGCACGACCAGAGCCTGCTTCTCGGCGATCGGCACCATCGGCGCGGCCAGCAGCCAGCGCGCCTGCGCCTCGGTCCGCAGCCAGCCGGCGACGGCGTCGAGCCCGTCGGCCACCGTCTCCAGGCCCTCCCGCTCCTCGGCGGCGCCGAAGAGGGCCCGCGCGTAGCGCCGGGCGACGGGGTCGAGGAGTCTCATGAGGCGGCTCCCCGATCGCCGGCGACCTCGATCTCGCGGATGCAGCGCTCGATCAGCGCCCGGTGCGCGGTCTCGTCCAGCGCGGAGGCGACCGCCTTCTCCGCCGCCCGCAGGGCCAGGTCGACCGTGCGCCGGCGCAGCGTCTCGCTCGCCGATTCCTCGAGCAGCCGCAGCTCCTCGCCCGTGCGCTCGAGCCTCTGGCGGCGCTCCTCCTCGGCCCGCTCGCGAATCCGCGCCGCCGCGGCATTGCCCTCGAGGACCGCCTGGCGCAGGCGGTCCCGCCCCTCGACCTCGATGCCGCGCAGGCGCTCCTCGTAGTCCCCGCACATCGCCTCGGCCTCGGCGCGCCGCGCCGCCGCCTCGTCGAGCTCGCCGCTGATCCTCTCGCGCCGCGCGTCGAGCATCTTCAGCACCGGCCCCCAGGCGAACCGGCGCAGCAGCCAGAGCACGATCAGGAAGGCAATGATGTGCGTGACGACGAGCTGGATGTCGATCAGCTTCAACGCAATCCCCTCCGGGCGTCGTCCGGCCGGCGGCGCCTAGATCTTGCCCGACAGCACGAAGACGCTGACGAAGGCGTAGATGGTCAGCGCCTCGATGAACGCGGCGCCGATGATCATCGCCACCTGGATCTTGCCCGCCGCCTCGGGCTGGCGCCCCATCGCCTCCATCGCCGCCGCGATCGCCCGCCCCAGCGCCAGGCTGGAGCCGATCGCCGACAGCGCCAGACTCAACGGCAGCGCGAAACTGAGGACCGTCGATGCCTCCATGCCGTACCCTCCTTCTTCCCCCTCGGGGGACGCAGCCTATCGATCGCGATGGACGCGCGGCGCCGGCATCGCGTGGTTCCCCTCTCCCTCCTCCTCGTGAGGCAGCATCTGCATGATGTAGATCGTGCTCAGCAGGGTGAAGACGAGCGCCTGCACGGTGCCCATCAGCAGCGCCAGCAGAATGAAGGGCAGGTGCAGCGGCAGGCCGACCGGGAGGTCGAGGAAAGCCAGCACGGCCACGCCCAGCCCGGCGAAGACGCCGAGGAGGACATCCTCGCCGAAGATGTTCCCGAACAACCTCAACGACAGGCTCACCGGCCGCGAGAGCTCGCCGATGATGTGCAGCGGAAGCATGAGCGGCACCATGCCCCAGCCGACCGCGTCCCGCGGATCGCCGGCGATGTGGCGCAGGTACCCCTTCCAGCCGAATTCGCGCACGCCGATCGACTGCACGTAGAGGAAGACGCAGATCGCCAGGGCGGCGGTCGTACTGAGCACCGAGGTCGGCGACTTCATCAGGGGTACCAGGCCGAGCATGTTCATGAACCAGATGTAGAAGAAGAGCGTGGCCAGGAAGGGCACATAGGGCTCCCCCCGCGGCCCGAGGATGCCGAGGACGAAGCGGCGGAAGGCGTCGACGAACGCCTCGACGGCGTTCTGCGCGCGCCCCGGCACCAGGCTCGTGCGCCGCATGCCGAGACGGACGAGGGCGATGATCAGGGCGGCGGCGAGGAGGGCGAAGAACAGATCCTGGAAGTGGTGGAGCCCCACGACCCACCCGGGGGCGCGTCCTTCCGCTCCGCCCAGCGCGAGGTAGACGAGGCGGATCCAGTTGGGCAGCTCATGCGCCGCCTCCCCGTGGCCGCCGGCGGCATGCGCGGCGGCCGGGGCGAGCG
>VGIY01000496.1 GCA_016867695.1 Candidatus Eiseniibacteriota bacterium
GCTCGCCCTCTACATGCAGGTGGCGGAGCGCGACCCCCGGAACAGCGAACTGCTGATCCGCATCGCCTCCTGCCTGGCCGGCCTGCGACGCCTCGAAGAGGCGCTCGAGCAGGCCCGCGCGGCGAGCGCCGTCGATTCGACGCGCACCGAAGCCCGCTGGATCGAGGGGCTGACCCTCGTGCAGCTGGGGCGGGACGCCGAGGCGGTGGCGTCCCTGCGCCGCGCGGCCTCCTCGGGAGCGGCGCGGACGCTCGACCTGCTCGCGGGGGCGCTCGAGAGGCTGGGCCGCGACGAGGAGCTCGTCGAGGTCCTGGCCCGTCTCTCCCTCCACTATCCCGATCCCGCGCGCCAGCGCCGCGCCGCCGTGCTCGAGCGGCTGGGCCGGGACGACGAGGCGATCGAGCAGTACCGGGAGATCCTCCGCGGCGATCCGCGACGCGACGCGGTCGCCGAGCGCGCGGCCAGGTTGCTGCTGGCCCGGGGCCGCCATGACGAGCTGATCGAGCTGCAGCGGCAGCGCGCCGAAGCGCTGCCCGAGGAGCGAGGGCTGCGGCGATCCCTGATCGGGTCGCTGATCCAGGATGGGCGGCTCGACGAGGCGGAGGCGGAGATCGAGCGCCAGCGGCAGGCCGATCCCCTCGACCCCTACGTCGAGCTCCAGCTGGGCATGGTCGACTATCGGCGCGGCGACCTGCGCGCGGGCATGGAGCACATCGACGCCGCCTGGCGCCTGGCGCCCGATGTCCCCTCCGTCGTGCGCTGGCGGATGCGCCTGCAACTGGCCGCGGGAGGCATCGACTCCGCGCTGGTCAGCGCGCAGCGCCTGCGGGCGCTGCGGCCCGCCGACGTGGAGGGCGCGCGCGTGGAGGCGCTGGCCTGGATCGAGAAGGGGCATCCGCAGGAGGCGCTGGAGGCGCTGGGCGCCTGGGCGGAGCTCGACGGCCGGGCCGCCGAGCCCTGGATGGCGGCGGCCGGCATCCACCGGCACCGGCGCGACTGGGGGGCGGCCCTGGAGGCTGTCGCCCGGGCGCACGAGCGCGCCCCGGCCGACACGGCCATCCTGCTCGAGTATGCCGTCGCCCTCGACGCCGCGGACCGGCGCGCGGCGGCGGACTCCATCGCCGCCGCGCTCCTCGCCGCCCGTCCGGACGACCCTCTGCTGCTCAACTTCTACGGCTACATGCTGGTGGAGCGGGAGCACGATCTCGATCGGGCCGAGGACCTGATCCGCCGGGCCCTCGCCCGCAGTCCGGAGGAGCCGGCCTTCCTCGACAGCATGGGCTGGCTCTGGTACAAGAGAGGGCGCCTGGAGGAGGCGGCGCGCTGGCTGCAACGGGCCATCGAGCTGGGGGGGCGGCATCCGGAGATCTACGCGCACCTGGCGCGCGTCCAGATCGACATGGGCCGGCAAACCGAGGCGGAGCGGACGATCCGGCTAGGCCTGGGGATCGAGCCTCACGACCTCGAGCTGCGAGGCCTTCTCGAGGAGATCGCCGGCCCATAGCGGCCGGCTCGGCCATGGGGCGCCCGGGGGCGGCGGAACCGGGCCCGGGGGCGGGGGTAGCAGGGGCGGATCGAGGATCATGGCATCCCAAGACAGGATACCGAGATCCGATCTCGAGGCGCTCGCCGACGAGGATCTGATGGATCAGATCGTCGCCGGCAGCGAGGCGGCGTTCGCGCTGCTGGTGAAGCGCTACCAGGGCAAGGTGACCAACCTGGTCAACCGCTTCATCTACAATCGCGACCGCGCGGTGGAGATCGCCCAGGAGGTCTTCCTGCGCGTCTATCTGCACCGCAAGCGCTATCTCCGGAGCGGCCGCTTCAGCACATGGATCTACACGATCGCCGTGAACCTGGCGAAGAACGAGCTGCGGCGCAAGGCGCGCCTGAAGGGGGTCACCAGTCTGGACGGCCTGCTCGAAGCGACGGGCGACTCGGGCGCCTTCCTGGCCGACAAGCGCCCCGGACCCGACCGGACCGCCCACCAGCACCGGGTGGAAGAAGTGGTCATGGAGGCGATCGAGCAGCTGCCCGACAAGTACCGCGAGGTGATTCTGCTCCGCGACATCCAGCAACTGACCTACGAGGAGATCGAGCAGGTGCTCAGCATTCCGGGCGGCACGGTGCGCAGCCGGATCAACCGGGCGCGCAGCG
>VGIY01000497.1 GCA_016867695.1 Candidatus Eiseniibacteriota bacterium
GGCGGGGCTGGATGCCCTCCTACCCCGAGACGACGGGCTACATCATCCCGACGCTGCTCAATGTCTGGAGGGAGACGGGCGACTCCGAGGCGCGGCGTCGCGCCCTCGAGATGGCCGACTGGGAACTCGGCGTGCAGCTCCCCGACGGCGCCATCCCCGACCTCGCCACGGGCGCGCCGGTCGTCTTCGACACCGGACAGGTGCTCTTCGGCTGGGTGGGCGCCTTTCGCGAGACGGGGGACGAGCGCTACCTGGCCGCGGCGCTGCGGGCCGGAGACTGGATGCTCGGCGTGATGGACGCCGACGGCGCCTGGCGCCGCTGCATGGGTTCGAGCTCGGGCCTCACCTTCAACGCGCGCTCCGCCTGGGCGCTCCTCGAGCTCGCCGGCGCGGCCGGCGCCGCGGGCGCCGCCGGCGAGGGTCGCTACGCGGAAGCCGCGAGGCGCTTCCTGGAGTGGTCTCTCGCCCGGGAGGAGGGGCGCGGCTGGTTCGATCTCAACTGCCTGAACGACGGCGACCGGCCCCTCCTGCACACGATCGCCTACACCGCGGAGGGGCAACTCGAGGCGGGTCTGCTGCTGGACGAGCCGCGGCTTCTCGAGGCGGCGGCGCGAACGGCCCGGGAGCTGGCGGCGCATGTGGGATCGAGCGGCCGCATGGCCGGGCGCTTCGCCCGCGGCTGGGCGCCGGCCGCGAGCTGGGCGTGCCTGACCGGTATGGCGCAGATCTCCCGCGTCTGGTCCCGCCTCCACGCCCTCGCCCCCGAGCCCCTGCTGGCCCAGGCGGCGGCGCGCGCGCTGGGCTTCCTGACCGCGACGCACGATGTCGCCTCGGGTCACGGCGGGCTGCGAGGCGGGATCCGCGGCTCCTTCCCCATCACCGGAGCCTACTGCCGCTACCGGATCCCGAACTGGGCGGCCAAGTTCTTCGTCGACGCGCTGCGCTACGGTCCCGGCGAGGACCGGCAGCCCGCGTTCAAGGGATGAGGCGATGCAGAGCGTTCTCTGTGTCTTCGGCACCCGCCCCGAGGCGGTCAAGATGGCCCCGGTGATCGAGGCCCTGCGCGCCGAAGCGTTCTGCGCGGTGCGGCTCCTGGCCACGGCCCAGCATCGCGAGCTGCTCGACGACGTGCTGCGCGTGCTGGAGATGAAGCCCGACTTCGATCTGGATGTGATGACCGACAACCAGAGACCGGCCGACGTGACCGCCCAGTGCGTGACGGGCATCGACCGCGTCCTGCGCGAGGAACGCCCGGCGCTGACGCTCGCCCAGGGCGACACGACGACGGTGCTGGCGACCGCGCTCGCCAGCTACTACAACCGCGTGCCCTTCGGGCACGTCGAGGCGGGCCTGCGCACCGGGGACAAGTTCTCCCCCTTCCCGGAGGAGATGAACCGGCGCGTGGCCGGCGTGCTGGCCGACCTGCACTTCGCGCCCACCCCGGCGGCGCGCGACCACCTGCTCGGCGAGGGCGTAACCTCCGGCACGATCCACGTCTGCGGCAACACGGTGGTCGATGCCGTGCAAAGCATCGCCCGGCGGATCGCCGCCGGCGGGGCCGGTGAGGCCGCGCTGCCGCCCGCCGTCGAGGCCCTGCTGGCGAGCATCGAGAAGCCGGTGCTCGTCACCGCCCACCGGCGCGAGAGCTTCGGAGCGCCGCTGAGGGAGATCTGCGGGGCGCTGAGGGAGATCGCCGACGCCGATCCGCGCAGCGGGCTGATCTACCCGGTCCACCCCAACCCCCAGGTTTGCGGCCCGGTGCGGGAGCTCCTGGCTGGCCATCCCCGGATCGTCCTCTGCGACCCGGTCCACTACCTGCAGTTCGTCCACCTGATGCAGCGCTGCATGCTGATCCTCACCGATTCCGGCGGCGTCCAGGAGGAGGCCCCCAGCCTCGGGAAACCCCTCCTCGTCCTGCGCGAGAAGACCGAACGGCCGGAGGGCGTGGCCGCGGGCGTGGCCCGGCTCGTCGGCACCGATCGCCGCCGGATCGTGGCCGAGGCGCTGAGGCTCCTCGGCTCGCCCGAGGAGCGCCGGCGCATGGTCGCGGCCGAGAACCCCTACGGGGACGGCCGCGCGGGGCCGAGGATCGCCGCCATCCTCGGGGACTACCTGGGAGCCGACTCGTGAGAATCCTCGCCGTCGTCTACT
>VGIY01000498.1 GCA_016867695.1 Candidatus Eiseniibacteriota bacterium
GCTGGGATCTCTACGGCTACGTCATGCAGTACGAGGGACTCTCGCCCGAGGCGCAGGGCAACGGCGGCAACGGCGGCAACGGCGGGGCGTGACGCAGATGGCGGCCGAGCCCGGCCTGCCTAGTCCGACTCTGCCGTGGAACGCAGACGATAGCCGACGCCGGCCACGGTCAGCAGGTACTCCGGCGCCGCCGGATCCCGCTCGACCTTCTGGCGCAACCGGTGGACGAGCTGCTTGAGGAGCTGGCGGTCGCCCGATCCCCGGTAGCCCCAGATGTGGCTCGTCAGGCGCTCGGCCGTCAGCGCGCGTCCGGCGTTCGCGGCCAGCAGGTGCAGCAACCTGAACTCGAGCCGCGTCAGCGCCACCGGCTCCCCGCCGCGCAGGCGGATCGACTGGCTCTCGGGATCGAGCACGAGATCGCCCGTCGTCGTCGTCGCCGGGCGCTCGATCCCCGACCGGCGCAGGAGCGCCCTCACCCTGGCCAGCAGCGTGCGCGGGCTGAACGGCTTGGTCAGGTAGTCGTCGGCTCCCCGATCGAGCGCGCCCACCTGATCCTCCTCCGCCGAGCGCACGGTGAGCATCATCACCGGCGTCCGGCTTCCGGAAGCGCGGATGCGGCCGAGGATCTCGAGCCCGTTGAGCCGCGGCAGGTTGTAGTCGAGCAGGACCAGATCGGGCTGCTCCCGCTCGAAGGCGCGCAGCGCCGCCGCCCCGTCCGACGCCTCGAGGACGAGGTAGCCCGCCTGGCGCAGTGCGAAGGCGATCAGCTGGAGCAGCTCCAGGTCATCATCCACGACGAGGATCTTCATGACGGCTCCTGCCCGCCGGCCTCGTTGGCGAGGCCGCGCTCGACGGTGGGCGGCGCGGTCCGCTCCCCGGCAGACTCGCGCGGCAGGGCGACGGTCACGCGCGTGCCGGTCGCCCCGCCGCGCGCCTCGACGCGCCCGCCGTGGCGGTCGATGATCGACTTGACGATGAAGAGGCCCAGGCCCATGCCGCTCTCCTCGGGCTCCTCGCCGGACGAGCGGCTGTAGCGCTGGAAGATCGTCTCGCCCGCGCCGTCGGGCAGCCCGGGGCCCTGGTCCTCGACCCAGAGGCGGATCTCCCTCTCCCCCACCGCCCCGCCGATGCGCACCTCGCTCCCCTCCGGCGCGAACTTCTGGGCGTTGGCCAGCAGGTTGACGAAGACCTGGACGAGGCGCGGTCCGTCGGCGATCACGCCCGGCAGCGGGTAGGGCAGGTCGACCTCCAGCGCCTGGTGTCGCTGTTCGAAAAGCGGAGCCATCAGTCCCACCGCCTCCTCGACCACCTCGTCGAGCGCCACCGGCCGCCGGCGCAGGGCGTCCTGGCCCGCCTCGATGCGGGTGCTCTCGAGCAGGTTGTCGACGAGCCGCGTGAGCCGCAGCGTGCCGCGCTCGATCGAGAGCACGAGCGCGCGCAGTTCGTCGATGCTCAGCTCCGGCAGCCGGTCGCGCAGCAGCTCGAGCGAGGCGAGCTGGGCCGACAGCGGCGTGCGAAACTCGTGCGAGATGTTCGCCAGCACGTTGTCGCGCAGGCGCCTCGGCGCCTCGATCTCGGTCTCGTCGCGCAGGACCTGGAACTGCACCGCGACGCCGTCCTCGGCCGCGGGTCCCGGCGGCGAGCTGGTGATCAGCACCGTGCGCCGGCTGCCGTCGGGGAGCCGCAGGTGCTCGACCTTGCGCGCCCCGCCGCGGAAGCGGGCGTGCAGGATCGGGCAGCTCTCCTCGCAAGGGCGACCCCCTCCGGGACCCTCTGGGTTGAGCACGTCGCCGCAGAAGCAGCCGAGCGCCTGCTCCGGCGTGACGCCGAGGAGCGCGGCCGCCTGGGGGTTCAGATAGCGGATGCGCCGCGCGCGCCCGACGGAGAAGACGCCCTCGGTGATGCCGGCCAGGATCGCCTCGGCGCCCGCCTGCCCGCGGCGCAGCTCGGCCAGGAGCCGCTGCGTCCCGTCGCGCATCGCCTCCATCGCGCCCGCCAGGGCGGCGACCTCGCGCCCCCCCCCGCGGGGCAGGGGCGAGGCGAAGTCGCCGTGACCGATGCGCAGGGCCGCGGCGGTCAGCTCCTCGACCGGGCGGGCCACGCTGCGCGCGAGCAGCAGGCTGAAGAGGGTCGCCACGCCCCCCATC
>VGIY01000499.1 GCA_016867695.1 Candidatus Eiseniibacteriota bacterium
CCCTTTGCATCCACGATCACCTGCTGCTCCAGCTCGGTGAGTCCGCGGAGCGATGCATGCGGTCTCTCCACGGTGGCGAGAATCTCGCTCGGCTCCATGTGCTCGGCCGGTCGCACCAATCGGCGCAGGTCGTCCCAGTCGTAGCTGCCTCCGCTCAGTCTGTCAAGGAACGCATCGGGGCTGAAGGGGTCCATGACCTGCCAGAGCTTCAGGACCACAAGCTGCCGCGGGATCCCGGAGCCGTATCCGGAGCTGAAGCAGTACCGGGTCTTCGCGGAGCACAGCCTTCGCGGAGCACGGCTACTCATAGCGGCCCGACCACAGCTCATCGAGAAACGCCTGCCAGGGGAGGACCATGATCCCACCCACCGTTCTGGCCCTGGGCTCCCCGCTGACGCAGATGAACCGCTTGAGCTTCTTCTCCTCGGCCAGCGCCCGCAGCCCCTTGAGATCGTTGGATGTCACCGAACGGCTGGCCTTCACCTCGATCGCGGTGTGGTCGCCGATGATGAAGTCGACCTCGAACCCGGATGTCGTCTTCCAGTAGCTCAGAGGCTCGTTCGAGACGTAGTCGCTTCGGCAGCGCAGTTCGTGGTGGATGTAGGTCTCGAAGGCCTGTCCGAACTCGGGAGTGCCGAGCTGGAACAGCCTCCCCTGCAGGATCCCCGCGACGCCCACATCGAAGAAGTAGTACTTCGACGACGAGGCGGGCTTTCGCTTCACCGATCGCTTCCATGGGGGGAGCTCGTGGATGATCAGCGTCTCCTTCAGGATGTCCATGTACTCGTAGACTGTCGTACGCGGCACCTGGGCGTCGTTCGCAACGTTCGTGAAGTTGACGGCTGTGCCGTTGCAGAGCGCGGCGATGCGGAGAAAGCGGCTGAATGCCGGCACATTGCGTGTTGCCCCTTCAGCGACCACCTCCTGCTGGAGATACGAGCCTGCATACGCTTCTAGGTCGGCCGCCGGATCGTCCGACAGATAGATCGATGGGATGAGGCCCCGGGATGCCATCTTGCCCAGGTCGAATGAGTCCCCCAGCTCAGCCCGCGTCAGCGGGTGCAGGTACCGCGTGCGCGCCCTGCCGCCAAGCAGATTCACTCCTCCTCTGCGGAGCTTGCGCGCGCTCGATCCGGTAAGGAGAAAGCGGACGCCTCGCGACTCGATCAGTCGGTGGACCTCGTTGAGGAGGTCCGGCAGGCGCTGGATCTCATCGATCACGACGATGCGGTCTGTCCGGGTCACCTCCTCTCCCAGGAGCCCGGGGTTGCGGCTGATGGCGAGGAAGACGGTGGTCTCGAGCAGGTCGTAGACCCTGGCATCGGGCAGTGCCCTGTGGACGAGCCATGACTTCCCTGTTTGGCGCGGGCCGAGCAGGAAGTGGGACTTCTTCTCCAGCAGGGCGGGCAGGTCAAGCAGGCGCGAGACATCCATGGTCTGTTCCCTCCGGAACTATGACGACCGTGTCGTCATTTAGGATGCCAAATGACGACAGCGTCGTCAATAGTTGGGATGGGGACGGGAGCGGGCGGATGGGAGAGGCTGCCAAGCAGCGCATGAGCGCCGCTGGGCAACCCGGGCAGAGCGATCCGACGGTTGGGGAGCGCGGCTTGGGCACGGATTGGTTGGGTCAGCGTGGCAACAGAAACGGGTCGCCCAGGAGTCAGGCCGCTCAGACCAGGCTCGGGAGAGCCAGGCCCAGAGCATCCGGTCCGCGGGCCTCAATCGTGGTCGGACGCGGGTCCGCTGGTGGACGCCGAGTTGGTGCCGGTGGTGGACGCCGAGTTGGTGCCGGAGAGCGAGGTTCTCGGCCTGCATGGCGAGCCGGGATCGGAAGAGGCTCTGGAAGAAGGCGGCAAGGGCTTGTAGACTCGGCGTCATCAGCAGGCGCTGCTCCCCGGATGCGTGTCCTCAGATGCCCAGGCGCTGAGCGGGGGAGTCTGCGGGATGCGGGCCGCAACTATCAAGACGGCTTGGCGTTCGGGCTTTCGGGAGGGACACCTGATGACGACTGCGGGGGTCTCGTTCGGGGACCTGCTCCTGATCAACGGCCTGCGGCGCGTCCGGCTGCGCGGCGGCGTCGGCCCGCTCGCCGGAGACGACCTCGACCTCACCCCGGCCGCCGACCGCGGGCAGGTGATCGACT
>VGIY01000500.1 GCA_016867695.1 Candidatus Eiseniibacteriota bacterium
CATCGCGATCACGATCGGGTCGCGCGGCCGTGCGGGAAGGCGCCCGGCGCGCAGCCCGCCCAGCAGCCAGGCGGCGGCGAGGAGGAGGACGAGCAGATCGGTGGCGTAGAGGTTGAGGCCGCCGAGAGAGAGGCTCAGGCCGGCGATGCCCCAAGGCTCGCCGAGCATGCAGTAGAGCATGTGTGCGGCGACGAGGACGCCGGGGTTGGCCAGCGCGAGGCAGGCGGCGCCCGCACCCAGGACCGCCAGCACCGCCAGCGGCGGGTGGGACACGGTCGCCCCGCCGATGCCCAGGGCGAGCAGGGCGACGGCGGCGATCGACCGGCGGCGGGTCATCGCGCCCCTCCCGCGTCCGGCATGGCGAGAACGAGCTCGACCAGTCGGCCCATCTCGACGGCGCGATCGGCGCGGGCGGTGACGATGCCCCGCCCGCGCGCGGCCGCCTCGGCTCTCCACTCGGGATGCTCCAGCGCGAAGGCCAGCCGCGCCGCGAGCTCTTCCACATCCCGCGGATCAGCGAGCAGACCCGCGCGGCCCTCCTCGAGCCAGGCCGCGTTGCCCGGGATGTCCGCGGCGACGGGCGTCAACCCGCAGGCGAGCGCCTGCAGCAGCGCCTGCGAGAGACCGTCCGGCGACCAGAGCGAGGCGGCGACATCGCTCACCCAGTAGAGGCGGCGCAGATCGTCCCCGCCGATGACTCCCAGGCGGTGGACGCGATCGCCCAGCCCTAGCCGCTCGACCAGGCGCGCGCAGGCGCCCCGCTCGCCGGGATCGCCGGCGCCGAGCTGCAGCAGGATCGGCAGCGGGCAGTTCGCCGGCGGCGCGCCCGCGCCGCTGGCGCCGGCGCCGCCTGACAATCCCGGCGCGGGATCGTCTCCTGCGGCCGCGCGGCCGCGCCCGACGAGCCGCGCCAAGGCCAGGATCAGCTCGCGCTGGTGGCCGTGACGGTCGACCGAGCGCGGCGAGAGCAGCAGCGGCTCCCCCGCCTCGGCGCGCTCGAGCCAGGGGCGCCAGGAGGAATGCGCGGCGGCCAGCGCACCGCGCGCGGCGGCCCGCTCCCCGGCCGCCGGCGGCCGCCAGAAGGCCGTGTCGATGCCGGTCCACCCCAGCTCGATGCGCACAGGCGGACGGATCCCCTGCGTCCGCTCGCCCGCGAGGAGGGCATCCGCGCCCGCCAGCCCGCGCAGCGCCGCGACCACCGGCTCGGTCTCGCCGATCAGGAGCGCGGCCCGCCGCGCCGCTTTGCGGCAGATGAGGCGATGGAGCGGATGGACGCGGGCGAAGCGCAGCACATCCTGCCCCCAGGACATGATCGCGTAGGGCCGCAAGCCCCCCCAGGAGGCCAGATAGCCCTCCGGCTGGAATCGCAGCGCCACCAGCCGGTCGGGGTGCGTCTGAGCGAGCCAGCGCCTGAAGGCGGGCACGAGGCGCAGCGCCCGCGTGATCGCGCGCAGCTTCCCGGGGTCGCGCCACGCGCGCCGCCCACGGGGATGGGACGCCGACTCCGCGGTCGCCTCCCCCGGCAGCGCGCCGGCCAGCGGCGCCGCGGTCCGTCCCGACAGCGAACCCGCCAGCGGCGCCGCGATCCGCCCCGACAGCGAACCCGCCAGCGGCGCCGCGATCCGCCCCGGCAGGTCCTGCGGCGGCGGCCTCTTGTGGGGCGAGAAGAGGAAGACCTCGTGGCCCCGTTCGGCAAAGGCCTCCACCCAGGGGCGCGTGTGCGGGCTCGAGGGGTCGGCGACGAAGGCGACTCTCATGCCCGCCCCTCCCAGCCGTCGCCCCGCCCGCGAGAGGGCCGCAGCGCCGCCCCCATCGCGCGCACGGTCTCGACCAGCAGCCGCAGGTCGTCGCGCTGCGGCCGCAGGAGCAGGCCGAGCCGGAATCCAGGCTCCCTGCTGAAGCGCCAGAGCAGCAGGGCGGCGACCAGGCCGTAGGCCACGCTCGATGCAGCCGCCGCGCCCGCCGCGCCGTGCCGCGGGATCCAGACGAGGTTGAGGGCGACGTTGACCACAAGCCCCGCGCCGGAGATGAGCGCGTTGACGCGCGGCAGGCCCCGCTGCTGCGTGAAGTAAAGCGACAGCGGCGAGGCGAGCGTGCCGAGCACGATGCCGGGCAGCAGCAGGAAGAAGGGCGTCAGC
>VGIY01000501.1 GCA_016867695.1 Candidatus Eiseniibacteriota bacterium
ACTCCCTCCGGAAGTCTCGATAGCGGTCCCACGGGTCGGGTTTCTGGCGGTGCCAGCGCAGGTATTTTGGAGCAGTTCCAGGTAACTCTTGGCCCGGCTCGGAAAGGTAGCGGTTAGCCAGCTCATTGAGCAGCCTCCGCTCCTTCTGAACAAGCCTGCGCTCGACAGAAGTGGCGTCTGCTCCTACACCAACGCGCTCCGCGGTGAACTCGGTGAGCAGGAATCCAATCGGCTTCATCTGAGGGCGAATCGTTCCATCGCTGGCAGTCATTTCTTGTGGGGCGAACTCCACTGCAAACCAGGGCTCCAGCACCTCGCGCGGGTCACCCCGTTCATCAACGAAGTACAGGTCAACGCCCAACCGGCCGTCCAGCGTCACGGTAGCCGCAGGTTCTCCTGCTCCATAAGCCGAAACCGACGGCCGCAACGCCTTCACAGCGCGGGTACTGGTTGACGTCACGATAGGACCATCTCTCCTGTGTTGATTGCTTCGCCCCCCTATTCTACACTCAGCCTAGACTTTCCTGCTGTAGTGGTAGCAGGCCGCACCTTCACAATCAAAAAGGAGGTGAAAAATGCCGTCACCCCACCTGACTCCAAGTGAGGCTGCACGCGCCCTCGGCGTTTCGCGCAGTTACGTGCTCTGGCTTGCGGACACACGCCGCATCCGTGCGACTAGAACACCCACAGGTCGGCGACTGATATCGCGGCGCGCCGTCGAGCACCTTGCGGCCGAACGCGCACTCAAGCAGTTACGTTAGACAGAAAACCGAGGCCCGGCCGGGAAGCTTCTCGGGCTGCAACGGCCGGGACCTCGTAGGAGGCGATACCGGTGGAACAATTCTCTACCTCCCAGTATGTAGCTTCGGGGACCCCTCGGCAACCCCTTCATGCGGGGCAACGCCGACCTGTTCCCATCCGAAACGAGTCCGGCCGAGTGGTCGGCACCGTCAGGATGGTCAGCGGGCGGCGCACGTTTCTCAAGACGGTGCGCCCGGAGCGCCATCAGCTCCGACACCCTCCTGCATGGGCCTCAGACGTTGGCGCGTTGAAGCGGGCCGAGGCCGCCGGCGCGACGGCGGTTGTACTCCGGGAGCGCGGGTCGCGTCGGCGATGGTGGGCCCCGCTTGCGGCGTTCGGGCAGTTTGGCTTCGCCGTGGTACGCGGCGCTGGCGTACAGGTGGGGTTGACGTTGGAGCATTGGCAGCTCGAAGACCCCCACAAGTCGGAGCAGGTTTCGTTGTTTCCCGAGGCGGCTTCATGAACGATACCCCGTTCGCGGACGCGGCTCTGCGCTATGCGGAGTCCGGGCTAACGGTGCTCCCGTTGTGTCCACCCGACCACGCGGGATGCAGTACCTCCCACCGGGGCCGATGTACGAAACCGGGAAAGGTCCCATTGGTCAACTGGTCGAGGATTCGAGAGGTCGGCGCATCACAGGACGCGATTGGCCGTTGGGCGCGCCGCTGGCGCGACCTGGAGCCGCTTCCGGGTGCGTGCGGGCAGCTCGCGCTGTTCGCGGGAGACCGCCGATGAGCCATCCTTTTATGGACGATTCCCGCCGATATTTCCAGGCCGGCGCGAACGTGCTCCCGATTGTCTCGGGTTCCAAAGTGCCCCCGCAGGGTATCCGGTGGGCTGACTGGCAGCGCCAACGGCAGACTGAACAGGAGTTCGGCCAACTCCTCGACGCGTACCGCGCGGCGGATGTGGCTCTGGTCTTAGGGCGTGGCTCGGGGGGGCTGGTAGACATTGAGACGGACGGCCCCGAAGGAGAACATGCGTTGCGAGAACTGAAGCTGCCGCTGCCTCCCACCGGGATGTTCGAGAGCCGCCGTGGGGTCCACCGGCTGTATCGTTGTCCGCGTCCGATACGGTCGCGCAAGGGCCTGCGGCCGAAGCTCGACGTGCTGGCGTCGGGTTCGTATGTCGTTGTCCCAACAAGCCCACCCCGCTCATGGCTGACGCCTGGCTTGCTGGAGGAGGTCACGCCTTTGCCCGAAGCCTGGGAAGAATTTCTTCTTCGAGAGCGACCGCGCCTCACCGGGCAGGAACTGGCGACCATCGAGCGCGAGGGCGTGGGGGACCTGCGGAACGTCCATCTTGCCTCCCTGGTGGGTCGCTGGATA
>VGIY01000502.1 GCA_016867695.1 Candidatus Eiseniibacteriota bacterium
CCGTCCCATCTCCCGCCTCCGTCCCGACTCCAGCCCCCTTCCGCCGCGCCTCAACCGATGGCCTCCGTCTCCCGGGACGCCGCCTCGCCCGCCGCCCAGCGGGGCGACTCCGCCTGCCGCGCGGCGATCCCGCGCAGCGCCTCCACATCTATGATCCGAGGCGAGCGCGAGGTGTACTCGCGCAGCACGTGCACGCTCAGCCGCGTCTCCTCGGCCGCCTTGCCGAAGGCGAAGCGATGCTTGATCAACGCGCGGCAGATCGAGTTCAGGCGCACGATCTGGTCATCGGGCACGTCGCCCAGCCCTTCGCAGCGCAGGCGCTGCAGCAGCGCGGGGATGTGGATCGCCTCCGGACACTCGAGCCGGGGGTCGCGGAGCCCCGCCGCCGCGATCGCGGCGAGCGCGGCCATCGTCTCGAAGAAGCCCTGATCCTGCGTGGAGAAGGCGAACGAGGTCTCCCCGCTCTCCAGGCCGATCAGCCCCAGGCAGTCCTGGCCGTCGCCGGTGATCAGGGGCACGGCGAGCAGGCTCTGGCTGTCGGGCCAGTAGGGCCCTCGGGAGGCGGGTGAGAGGCGCGGCAGATCGGGCAAATACTGGCCCCGTCGCGTCCGCACGGCCTGGCCCCAGATGCCCTCGTCGGACCCGAGCGACAGCCGCCGGCCCCGGAATTCGGCCAAGGTCCCCTCGGCAAGGTCCTCTTCCGTCAGCGCCTCGATCAGCAGGCGCCCCTCCTGGCGGACGTCGTGCAGGGCCACGAACCCCCGCCGCTTCCCGCCCGGCAGGTAGGGCAGGAGGGCGTCGAGCAGCCGGCGGGCGAGCGTGGCGCGGGTCAACGGGAAGGTCAGTTCCCGGCTCAACCGGCGCAGGTCGCGCCAGCGCAGCGCGGCCATCATCGGGTAGCCGATCGAGCCGGCGAAGGCGATCATCTGGCGGCAGAAGTCGTCGCCCAGCCGCTCGTCGCTCTCGACGCTGAGGATCCCGAAGGGCGGGCGCGGGCGCGCCTGGCCGCGGATCTCCGGATCGAGCACCGGCACGGCGAGCTGCGAGCTGACGCTGCGATAGGCGGCGATGGCGGCGGTCTTCATCTCCTCCGCCTCCCCGGCGGTCGCCGCGCGCAGGCCCGCCCACCGGTCGTGCTCGTCGTCGCGGTCGGCGACGAACCACTCCGCCCCGCGCCGCAGCGCGACCATGCGCCGCGCGGCGCTCCAGCCCATCAGCCCCGTCGGATGCCGCGAGTCCCCCGGCCCGACGTGCTCGGCAAAGCTGCGCAGCTCCTCGGGGTCGGGGCGGCCCTTCAGCCGCAGGGGGCGGAACACGCCCGCCCCGGGCCGGCGCGAGATCAATCCGGCCGCGCCCCAGACGTGCGCCGCGTTCGCCTGTGCCGGTTCGATCTCCTCGAGCATCTTGACCAGCGTCTGGGCGACGAGATCGAGCAGGGCGGGCAGGTCGTCGAGCCTGCCGAAGATCCTCTGCGCGCGCTCGAAGAGGCGCAGCGCGCGCTGGTCCTGCTCCGTGGTCATGGCGGTGGGCATACCGTCCCTCCCTGGACAGGGGCACGGGGTCGTTCGGGAGCATGCTGTGTGCTTCGACATCCCCCTGTCAATTCTCAAGCGCCCCCGAGGGATGCCTGCCCCGTACCGGAGGCGCAGGCGGGATCGCGGGCGGCGGTGGCGCGGGCGCCGGAGGGATCGCGGGCCGCCGCGGCGCGGGCGCCGGAGGGATCGCGGGCCGCCGCGGCGCGTGTGCCGGAGGGATCGCGGGCCGCCGCGGCGCGGGTGTATACTGCCCGCGGTCGCGCCGGCCCTGGCGGAGCGGACCATGGAGGAGGATGAGACGATGAGTGCCGCCAAGCTCGCCCGTGCCCGCGTCCTGCTTCTCGGTCTTCTCGGACTCGCCTGCGCCGCGGCGCTCGGCGCCGCGGGCGCCCAGGTGGACATCCAGGTCTGCGCTCACTGTGAGACCGAGCTGCCCGGCGACGCGCTCTACTGCCCGTACTGCGGCCGCGCGATCGACAACCGGGAGTCGATCTACTGCTGGCGCTGCGGCACGCTGCTGCCGGCCGACGCGCGCTACTGCACGCTGTGCGGCAGCGAGGTCTGCTCCGACCATGGGGCGACGC
>VGIY01000503.1 GCA_016867695.1 Candidatus Eiseniibacteriota bacterium
AGCCCGGCGACGACGGCGCCAAGGGCGAAGGCCGTCCCCGCGCCCCGATCCGCCTTCCCTGCCCGCGACCGCGACCGCATCCGCCTCAGGATCCGCATCGGGCACCTCCTTTCGCCGCTTGCCGCGTGATAGTATCCGCCCCCGGCGCGCTGGCCAAGGGCCTTGGCCGGGGCTCGGCAGGAACGGGCCGGCCCGAGCCCCGAGGCTCGGCAGGAACGGGCCGCCCCCCGCCCGGGGGCTCGGTGGAAGCCGCGGAGGAGGCGGCGATGATGACGATTCGCTTGTACGTGACCGGCGGGACGTTCGACAAGGAGTACAACGAGCTCAATGGCGAGCTCTACTTCAAGGACACCCACGTGCGCGAGATGCTGCGCCTCGGACGCTGCCACCTCGACCTCGAGGTGCGCACGCTGATGATGATCGACAGCACCGAGATGAACGAGGTCGACCGGGAGATGATCCTGAAGAGCTGTGTCGAGTCGAGCCGCGAGCGGATCGTCATCACCCACGGCACCGACACGCTGGCGGTCACCGCGCGCTTCCTGGGCGAGCGGATCAAGGACAAGACGATCGTCCTGACCGGGGCGATGATCCCCTACACCTTCGGCAGCTCCGACGGGCTCTTCAACCTGGGCAGCGCGCTCGCCTTCGTGCAGACCCTGCCGCCCGGCGTCCACATCGCCATGAACGGCCGCGTCTTCAACTGGGACAACGCCCAGAAGAACCGCTCGACCGGCGTGTTCGAGGAGATCTGCCCGGCCTAGCCCTGGACGGCGTCGGGCCGGGGCGTGCGGCCGCGGAGGAGGGCCTCCAGCGGCGGCTCCGGGGGCTTCGGCCCTCCCGGCGAAGCCGGCGCGCACGGGGCTCCCAAACTCTCCGCGC
Source organism: Candidatus Eiseniibacteriota bacterium (assembly GCA_016867695.1). Taxonomy (GTDB): domain Bacteria; phylum Eisenbacteria; class RBG-16-71-46; order CAIMUX01; family WJJG01; genus VGIY01. The sequence continues at coordinate 883 of VGIY01000503.1, forward strand.
CAGCAGAAACCGCCCCGGAGTCGCCTCCGGGGCGGCCTCGAGCATGGCTGCGCGCCCGCGCCCCAACTACTGCAGCACGTGGATGTTCCTCTTCCTGCAGATCTCCCTGAGCTGCTTCGGCCAGACCGTGACGCTGACCTCGCCCAGGTGGGCCTTCTTCAGCAGCAGCATGTAGGTGCGCGACTGGCCGATGCCGCCGCCGATCGACAGCGGGACCTCGTCGTTCATGATCATCTTGTGGTAGGGCAGCTTCAGCGAGTCGAGCTGGCCCGACATCTTGAGCTGGAGCTTCAGCGTCTCCTTGGTCACGCGGATGCCCATCGAGGTCAGCTCGTGACGCCGCTGCGTGACGGGGTTCCAGACGAGGATGTCGCCGTTCAGGCCGTGGGTCGTCCTGCCGTTCCTGTGCTTGACCTCGGTGACCCAGTCGTCGTAGTCCGCGGCGCGCATCTCGTGCGGGTAGCCGTCGGCCAGCGTCCAGCCGATGCCGATGATGAAGATGGCCGGGTACTCCTGGACGATCTTCGTCTCCCTCTGCTTGCGCGGCAGGTCGGGATACTTCTCCAGGATCTCCTCGGCGTGGATGAAGACGAGTTCCTCCGGCAGGCTCGGGTACTTCTTCGACTTCAGCTTCGGGTACATGTCCTGGGCGAGCTTCTCGGCGCCGACCAGGACCTTCCAGATCTTGCGGACCGTCTTCTTGAGGTACTCGAGGTTGCGATCCTCGGCGCGGATCACCTTCTCCCAGTCCCACTGATCGACGTAGGAGCTGTGGTCGTGATCGAGGAAGTAGTCCTTGCGCACGGCGCGCATGTCGGTGTTGATGCCCTCGCCGACCTTGCAGCCGTACTGCTTGAGCGCCCAGCGCTTCCACTTCGTCGCCGCCTGCACGACCTGCGCGTTCATTCTCGGGTCGATGCCCAGGCCGCAGGGAAACTCGACCGGCGTGCGCGACCCGTCGCGGTCGAGCATGTCGTTCATGCCGCTCTCGCGCTCGACGATCAGCGGCACCTGGACGAGCTGGAGGTTGAGCTCCTTGGCCAGCCCCACCTCGATGTGGTGCTTGATCGCGTAGAGCGCCTTCATCGTCTGCATGGGCGTGAGGATCGACGAGTAGTCCTTGGGCAGGATCTTGGCGACTTCCGGATACGTGCTGATGCCCGGTCCCGCCAGATCGGCCTTCTTGTCGCTCTTGGCCATGGGTTCCTCTCGTGGTTGTGGGATTGCCCG
>VGIY01000504.1 GCA_016867695.1 Candidatus Eiseniibacteriota bacterium
CCGCCCCGGCGACCAGCGGTTCGTGGAGCATGTGCGGGCCGAAGGCGGATTCGCTCGCCATCACCGCGGCCGCCCAGGCGCAGAGGGCCAGGAAGGGCCACGCGCCGAGCCCCGCCTCGCGGCCACCCCCACCAGAGAAGAGCAGCAGGATGAAGACCAGCAGGGCGAGCAGCCCGCCCGGCACGAGCGCGGCAGCCGGGCGCAGGGCCCGAGGCAGGGCCGCGGTCGCGCTCATGGGCCGCTTCCCCCGCCGGCTCGGGACTCCGGGCGGTGCGCGGCCCCGGGCGGTCTGCCCCCCCCGCGGCTCACGCTCACGCTCCCTCCCCCTCTCCCGCGCCGCCGCCGGGCAGGCCGGAGCGCACCTCCGCCTCCAGTTCGAGTCCGGTCTCAGCCCCGGGCGCCAACTCGATCCGGATCATGAAGATGAAGGCCGACCCCTGGTAGTTGCGCTCCGCCCCCGACTCGGAAAGGCTGACGGTCTCGACCGGGTAGCGGGCGAGTTCGACGGGCCGGTCGAAGCGCAGCAGCACCGAGATGCCCAGCCACTCGTCGACGAGGGCGACCGACCGGATCGGTCGGGCGTCCTCCTGGGCACTCAGGCTGCGTCGGGTCGAGGCCCGGCCGTCGAGCTCCACCCAGCGATCGGGGGCGGACCCGGCGAGCAGATTGATGTGCTGCTCCGAGCCGGCCCAGACCGCCAGCGGCGCCTCCGACTCGTTCCGGTAGCGCCAGCGAACCCGGAATCCACGCTCGCCCGCCCGGAGCAGGATCAGCTTCTCCACGCTCAGTCGCCCACCCGAGGCGCCCGGCGCTTCGACCTCCCGGGACAACCTCAGGCGCGTCTCGCCCGCTTCCCGCTCCAGTTCGACCCCGCAGGCCCCCTGGGGGCATCCGTCGGAGAGCGCCCCGCGCCGCAGCGCCTCGGCCGCCGGCCGCTCGGCGAAGAAGCGGTCGACCAGCCCCGCGCGCCCCTCCGCGTCGTAGAGCAGCCACTCGATCAGCCCCGGTTCGCGGGCCCGGATGGAGCCGTGGATCGTCCGCGCCTCCTGCCCGGGAGACTCCGCGGCCTCCTCCCGCAGCCGCCGATGGTAGGCCTCGGGCCGGCGGGCGAGGGTGTTGACCAGGTTCATCGCCGAGGCGCGATCGTCCCACTCGATCAGCCGCCCCCCCTCTCCCGGATCGACGAAGAGCGCGACTGCCTCGTTCTCGAGCACGACCTCCGGCTCGCCGTCGCCGTCGAGATCGGCCTCGCGGGCGTCGACCCAGGGCCTGTCGCCCCGCCGCGCTCGCGCCATGAGGGCCTCCCCGCGGATCAGCTCGCGGTAGATCCCGGCGCGCAGGTGCGACAGGTAGAGGCCGCCGAAAACGCCGTGCCAGTAGGCGCAGTTGCACTGCGCCCGCCAGAGGTGCTCGCGCGCGGCGCGCAGCGCCGTCCGCCCGGCCCCCTCCAGCGGCTCCCGGCAGCGGCGCAGCGCCTCGTCGACGCGCAGGTGCATCCAGGAGCTCTCCGGATAGCGGGCGAAGAAGCCGCGCCAGAAGCCGCCGCGAACGAAGAGGTCGGCCTCCCGCCCCATCTCCTGCTCCGCCAGCCGCTCGCGGGCGCGCGCGTGGGCCTCCTGCATCTCGGGCGGCAGGGCCCAGGAGCCCATCTCGGCGTACGAGCCGGCGGGCAGGTAGACGAGCCCCTCGGCGCGCCGCTGCATCTCGCGGGCGAAGGTGGTCGCCGCGAAGCGCTCTCCGTCCGCCGGCAGCGCGGCCAGGAACCGCTCCAGCCAGCGCTCCTCGTAGACGAGCCGGTGCGTCCCGGGCCAGACGCCGAACTTCTCGCCGTCGTCCGCGTAGACGGCCAGCCCGCCCCCGCCGCCCGGGAAGGGATCGGCGACGAAGGCCGCGGCCTCCTCGGGAGGCGCGTAGGGTATGCGGTAGCGCAGCGACATCATCGCCGGGAAGACGCGCACGAGCGCCCCGGCGCTCTCCGTCTCGAAGCCGCCGCGCACGCGCTCGGGAGGCAGTCCGACCTGATGGAGCTGCGTGTCGTCGAGAGGCAGGTAGCGCACGCCCGCCGCGGCCAGATCGCCCGGCAGGTCGGGCTCCCAGACGCGCTCGGCC
>VGIY01000505.1 GCA_016867695.1 Candidatus Eiseniibacteriota bacterium
GGGGAACGATTGTGCGACTCGGCCAGGCGCAGCAGCGCGGCCAGCAGCTCATCGTCGCCGGCGACGCCGATGCGCAGCGTGTCGCCCACGGCTCTGCGCCACTCGATGAAGTCGGGGAACCGGAGCAGGAAGGCCGCCTTGATCTCCGCCTCGCTCGCCTCCGTGGCCGGCACATCCTCCATGGCATCCTCGTAGTGCACGCGGACGCCGGAGGCGAAGGCCGGCGCCGGCGCGAGCAGGAGTGCGAGCCCGGCCGCCAGGCACGACAAGGCCCACAGCCGCGCCGCGGCCGTCCGCCAGCCTGGATGCCCAGCCGTCTCGGGTCTCATCCTCGCGCCTCTTCCGCGAACCGTCCGCTGGTCACGGCCAGAGGACCGGATACTGATCCCGTCCTCAACAAGATTCGGGCGCACGCACTCTACACCATCTTCGGCCGCCGCGGGGAAGTGCTGAACGGGTCGCGACCGCCGAAGAGATGACTCCGCCAACAAATGGCGATGGAGAACCATCCCCGGCCTGCCGACAAGTCAGGCGTCGGTTAGGAGCCTGCTTCCGACCGCGTGGCCTCGTCTCCCCGGCAGGAGTCCCCCCGCGGCCCGGGGAGGATTTCTAGCGGCGGCAACGGCGACTGGCGACCGAACAGGGGGGCGCCCGGCGTCAGGGCGCAAGCCCTGCCGTCCGACGGCATCTAGCGAGGTGGCGGCTTGTTCGAGAGCCTCCTGGAATCCGGCCGCGCGGCCACGCCGGCACGGCGATGGGCGCCCTTCGGCGTCGCCCTGATCCTGCACGCGAGCGCGGTGGCCGGCATCGTGCTCGCCGACCGGCACATCGCGCCGCGAGCCGCGGAGCCTCCCGCCCCCGCAGCCTACTTGCGGTTCGCCCCTCCGGCAGCCCTCGGGCCGCCCGCGCCCGCGGCTCTGGCGGGGATCGGCGGAGAGGCTGGCGTGGCGGAGCACGGTCCGGCGAGAGCGCCGGCGACACCCGCCCCGGTCTTCATGGCAGGCGACCCGGCCGATCGCGACATGGAGCCGGCCGAGGTCGAGGATGCGGGTGGATCAGGATTGGTCATCGCGGCGGAGAGCGCCGCCGGTGTGGCGATCGAGAACTTACCGGCCGAAACCGTAAGCGTCCGTGCCAGGGATGTCCCGGACGGCATGCGGGCGGGAACGGATCCGATTGCGGGCGCGGCGGGCGGATCGGAGTCCCGCGGTGCGGCCCCGATGCTGTCCGATGGCCGCCGCGCAGGCCGCCCCGGCGGCGTCCCTGGCGGAGCTTCGGGCGGAGTCCCTGGCGGCGCTCTGGACGGAGTTCCGGGCGGCGTATTCGGCGGAGTTCCGGGCGGCGTATTCGGCGGCGTGCCGTGGGGTGTGCCGTGGGGTGTGCCCGGCGGGGTGCCCGGGGGCATCCCCGGCGGCGTGCCCGGCGGCAGTCTCGCCGCGGGGTCGCCCGCCCGGCCCCTGCCGGTGGGCGGCGATGTCTCCGCGCCGCTCGTGATCGGCCGCGTCCTCCCGGAGTACCCGTGGCCGGCGCGCAGCGCGCGCGTGGAGGGGGCCGTCGAGCTCGAGGCGGTGATTCTCCGGGACGGGTCGGTCGGTGAGGTCAGGGTGATCCGGGGGCTGCCCATGGGCTGCACGGAGGCCGCGATCGCGGCGCTCAGGCGCTGGAGCTTCCGGCCCGGGGAGCGACGGGGCGTTCCCATCGCTGTGTTCTTCACATTGTCGGTCGATTTCAAGCTGACCGACTGAGCCAGGAGCGGAGCATGCAGGCGGCGACCACGTTCGGACCGATCGAAATCTGGCTGTCGATGGGGGCGGTCGGCCATCTCGTTCTGGCCTTCCTGTTCCTGATGTCCGCATACGCCGGGGGGGTCGTGATCGACCGCTGGCTGCTCTTTCGCCGCGCGCACCGCGAGTCGGTCGACTTCGCCCGCGCGGCACGCCGACCGCTCGCGGAGGGGAGGCTCGACGAGGTCGTATCGCTGGCCGACAGGCATCCGCGCAGCCACCTGGCGCGCGTCTATGCGGCCACCCTGAGGGACGCCGCGCCCTGGATCGAGGCGCCGGGGACGGCAGAGGGCTTCGAGGACG
>VGIY01000506.1 GCA_016867695.1 Candidatus Eiseniibacteriota bacterium
TGGAAGTACGCCAGCAGCTCGGCCTTGCTCGGATACTGTTCGATTGAGGTAGCCCGCACCGAGGCGCCTAACGGATACCGCTTGGGCAGGCCATGCAGCTTGTCGCGGACCCAGTTGTTCTCGACCTCGGCAAGGTGCCAGACCAGCCAAGCGATGGAGTTGCTATTGTTCGGGGGCAGCCAGCGCATCTGGGCTTCCGTGAGCGGCTCCACGATCCGCAGCATGATTGGCGTGCGGCACTCCAGCCTCTCCCAGACAAGTCGCGCTTGCGGTCCCATGAAGCCCTCCGGCCCTTGCTAGGTCGGGGCGCCAACGGTCTCGACTTCCTGCGCCGGACCTGCTCTGCCGATGCGTTCGGCTAGCCTGACCACGTCTCCCACGATGAGGGTGGCCGGCGAGCCGATGCCTGCCTGGCGGACGAGTGCCGCGATCGTCCCTAGCGTGCCTACCACCGTCCGCTGCTCGGCGAGCGTGCCGCTGGCCACCACAGCCGCGGGGGTGGCGGGAGAGGCGCCTTCCTCCAACAGCCGCCCGACGACCACAGGCAGGGTGCGCAGCCCCATCAGTACGACCAGGGTGGGGATCCTGGCGAGCGCCTCCCAGTCCAGGTCCGTGCGGCCGGGGCATTCGTGGCCGGTGATTACCGCGAAGGCGGAGGCATGCCGGCGGTGGGTGACGGGAATGCCGGCCGCGGCAGGCACGGCAGTCGCGGCGGTGACGCCCGGGATGACCTCAAACGGGACCCCGGCGGCCAGCAGGGCCTCGCACTCCTCGCCTCCTCTGCCGAAGACGAAGGGATCGCCACCCTTCAACCTGACCACGACGAGCCGCGCCCGGGCGCGGGCGATCATGAGCGCATTGATCTCGCCTTGGCGCACATGAGGGTCTCCAGGCTGCTTGCCGACAAAGATATGCTCCGCTGCAGGAGCCTCCTTTAAGAGGGCGGGGTGGACCAGCCGGTCGTAGACGACCACCTGGGCTCGGTGGAGCACCTGCAGGCCCTTCACGGTGATCAGGCCGGGATCACCGGGCCCGGCGCCGACGAGGTAGACCGTGCCGGGGCGAACGATGGGCTCAGGCACGGCCGCTCACCTCCCGGGCGATCTCCTCCGGGAACTCGCCAGACGCCTCGTCCAGGAGCCCGCCGATGCGCCGACGGGCGCCCGCTATATCACCTCGGCGGATCTCGTCGATGATCCCAGAGTTGACGATCCGGTGCCAGAAGGCGGCACGCCCGGTACCATCCGGGAGCCGGGCAGCCGCCACCGGACGCCATTCGGCGAGGAGCTGGAGGAGCGTGCCGTACTCGGGACCGATCCATTCCGCGAGCTGGTTGCGGAGCCGCACCGCCAGGGCGGGACTCTTGCCCGCCGTCGAAACCGTCACCGTCAGGTCTCCCTGCCGGTAGATCGCCGGCGCGATGAAATGACAGTGCTCGACGTCGTCGACGGCGTTGAGCAGGACGCACCGCTCTTCGGCCTCCTCCCAGATCCCCTGGTTGAGGCTCCGGTCTGCCGATGCGGCGATCGCCAGATAGGCGCCGGCCAGGTCACCGCGCATGTAGGTACGCCGCACGACGAGGATGCGTCTCTCCGCGGCCAGCGCGGCCAGGCCGGGCGTTACCTTAGGGCTGATGACGGTCACGTCCGCGCCGGCGTCCAGCAGGCCGATGGCCTTCTGCTCGGCGACGGGTCCGCCGCCGAGCACGACACAGCGGCGCCCGTAGAGGTTCAGGGCGACCGCATAGTAGCCGCTGCTCATGAGAGGTCCTCCGGCTGGCGCCACCCCCGCAGAGGGAACCGGCCGCCAGCCAGCCCCTGCCGCAGGACCGCCGCGACTTCCGGGCGGATGATCTCGGACGGAGGGGCCTCCCCGAGCCGCAGCAGCTCACGCAGTCTCGTCCCGCTGAGCGTCACGCGATCGGCCCCGTCGTGCGGGCAGGTCTTGGTCGTGGCCATCCCTCCGCAACGGCGACAGAAGAAGGCATCATCGAAGAACAGCGGCGTGATCCCGAGCAGCGTGGGATCGAAGCGGGCAAAGATCCGCCGGGCATCGAACGGGCCGTAGAAGTTCCCG
>VGIY01000507.1 GCA_016867695.1 Candidatus Eiseniibacteriota bacterium
GCGCCTTCTCCCGCTTCCTGCTGATCGGCATCGGCGGCTCCGCGCTGGGGCCGCAGTGGATCGCCGACGCCCTGGCTCCGGCGATCCCGCCTTTGCACCCCCACTTCCTCGACAACACCGACCCGCAGGGGATCGCCCGGGAGCTGGCCCGGATCGGGCCTGATCTCGGGCGGACGCTCATCCTCGTCGCCTCGAAGTCGGGGGGAACGAAGGAGACGCGAAACGGGATGCTCGAGGTGGCCGCGGCGCTGTGCGCTCGCGGCCTCGACCTGGGCCCGCAAGCCGTGGCCGTGACGGTACCCGGCAGCGATCTCGACCGCCAAGCGCGCCGGGAAGGCTTCCTGGCGGCCTTCCCGATCTGGGACTGGGTCGGCGGCCGCACCTCGATCACTTCCGCCGTCGGGCTCCTCCCGGCGGCGCTCCTCGGCATCGACATCGACGCCTTCCTCGCCGGGGCGCGGGCGATGGATGCCTGGACCCGCGCCGCCGATCCGGCGGCCAACCCCGCCGCGCGGCTCGCGCTCGCCTGGCACGCCGCCGGGCGCGGGCGGGGCGAGCGGGACATGGTCGTCCTCCCCTACCGCGACCGGCTGGCTCTCCTGGGGCGCTACCTGCAGCAACTGGTCATGGAGTCGCTGGGCAAGGAGCTCGACCGCGCGGGCCGCGCCGTCCACCAGGGGCTCACGGTCTACGGCCACAAGGGCTCCACCGACCAGCACGCCTTCGTCCAGCAGCTCAGGGAGGGGCCCGACGACTTCTTCGTCACCTTCGTCCAGGCTCTGCGGGACGATTGGCCGGCAGCGGATGCGAGCGTCGCGGCGGGCGATGCCGGCGCCTCGAGCCTGGGACCGGACAGCGCCGCCGAGGGCGAGAACGCGGGCGCGGCCGGCCCGGGACCGCGCCGCGCCGCCCCTGGCAGGCGGACGACGGGCCGCCTCTGCGTCGAGCCCGATGCGACCTCGGGCGACTACCTGCTCGGCTTCCTGCTGGGCACGCGCGACGCGCTCGAGGAGAAGGGCCGCGCCTCCGTACTGATCACGCTGGAGGAGATCTCCCCGCGCACGCTAGGCGCGCTCGTCGCCCTCTTCGAGCGGACCGTGGGGCTCTACGCCTCGCTGATCGGCGTCAACGCCTACCACCAGCCCGGCGTCGAGGCGGGCAAGCGCGCGGCCGGGGAAGCCCTGGCGCTGCAGCGCGCGCTGCTGGCCGCCTTGCGGGCCGAGCCGGGGCGCGCCTTCAACGCCGAGGAGGCGGCCGCCGCGGCCGGAGGCGCCGACGTCGAGCTGGCCCACCACCTGCTCCAGCACCTCGCGGCCAACGGGCGGATCGCGACAATCGGGGGCGGGGGCGGTTGCCTGGAGGCGCGCTACCGGACGCTCCCGGAGGAGTAGGGAGGGGCTGCGGATGCGGGTGCGGCAGCGGCTGCGCCGCCCGCGGAGTCAGCCCGACCGGGAGTGGCCCGCGGGCGGGATCCCGGCCCGGTCCCGTCCACCCGCCTGAAGTCCTCGCTCCCCGCTCAATCGGTCTCGCCTTCGCCCGGGAGCGGGTGGGCGATCATCCACTCGGCGCGGGCCCGGGCGAGGCTGTCCGGATCCCCGGCGGCGACCTCGAGGATGAGGTCTTCCCCGGCCGGCGTTCCCAGATAGTAGGCGACATCGAGCAGCAGCGCCTTGTCGCGCAGTCCCAGCGTGCGCTCCTCCCCCGCGTCCCGGCCGGCCGCGCGGGCCTCGCGGTAGCGCTCGGCGGCGACCCGGACGGCGCTCGTGTCTCCGGCGACGGCTAGGTGGAGCAGGTGGCCCGCGGCGCCGCACTCCTCCCGGAGCCGCTCCATCCTGCCGGCCTGCCCGTAGAGCGCGAGCGCCCGCAGCGCGGCGCAGCGCACCCCCCGGTCGGCCGCCTCGGCCAGCCGCGCCACCGCCGCCATCAGCTCGCCGTCCAGGCCCAGCTCGCGGTAGGCGGCTCGGATCTCGCGCAGCGACTCCGGGGACGGCGCTCCGGGATAGCGGCGGCCAAGCGGGGCCGCGCGCGCGTCGAGGCGCCCGAGCAGCGAGACCTGTTCTGCGGTCAGGCTGTC
>VGIY01000508.1 GCA_016867695.1 Candidatus Eiseniibacteriota bacterium
GAAGCGATCGATGCGCACGACCTGGCCGATCAGACGGCCTGCCTCGAGTCGCGCCGTCGGCAGGAGGCAGACCTCGAAGTCGGCGACGCGCGGCCCGAAGCGCTCGATCGGCACGCCCGAGGCCAGATGCGCCGCGACCGGCGCGAAGACATCGCGGCCGTGGAAGGTGTCGCTCCGCTCGGGGAGGGCGAAGTCGATCTCCTCGATCAAGTGGGCCGTCGCGCCCGGGCGGCCGAGCGGGGCGCTGAGCACGGAGTTGTCGGGCCCGACGAAGAACTGCCCGTCGGCGGCCCCCGCCAGCGGCCGCCGCCTCGTGCCCACTCCCGGATCGACGACGACCAGATGCACCGTCCCGGGAGGAAACCAGGGATAGGCGGCGCCCAGGATGTAGGCCGCCTCCTGGATGCCCTGCGGCGTCACCTCGTGCGTGATGTCGACGATGCGCACCTCCTTCATGATGCTGCAGAGCACGCCCTTCATCGCGCCCACATAGGCGTCCCGCCAGCCGAAGTCGGTGATCAGGGTGACGATGCCGCTGCCTGCCTGCACGCCGGCGCCTCCTCCGGTTCCGTCCCGTTCGGGCCTCGAGCCATGCTAGGGGCGCCCCGCGCGGGCGTCAACTGCACCCCGCCGCTCGGCCCCTCAGGAGTCGCGGCCCGACCGGACCTGCCAGCGCCAGACCAGGTCGGAGGAGACGCAGAGCGGGCGGCGGGGGAAGCGCGATCCGACGGTCGAGCCGCTGAAGGCCGCGGCCCGGGCGCCGGGTCCCTCGGGCGCCGCCCGGCAGGAGGGCTCGCGGCGGAAGAAGACCCAGGCGTGCTCGCCTTCCCGGCTCCAGAGATGCAACCGCAGGTCGTAGTCCGCGGGCCGCGGATCGTCCGCCAGCCGGTCGATCCATTGCTCGCCGCGCAATTCGAAGAGATTGCGCAGATCCTGCTCCACGGCCGGGTCGGCGACTCGAGCCAGCCGCTCCTCATCCACCGCCGGCGCGCTGCCCGCCTCGCACGCGGCGAGTTCGTCGCCCGCCAGCGCGGCGCCGAACCAGCCGCCGGCGCGCCTGACGAGCAGGCGCCCTCCGGCCGCTCCGGCCAGCACCAGCCGGTCGACCGCCCGCGGGTCGCCGCGCAGCGGGCGGCGCACCTCGAGCGCGGAGACGCCGCCGGCGAGCAGCTCGTAGAGGTCGGCGCGCATGAGCCCCGGAGGTCTGCCGGCGAGTTGCACGGCCAGGCCCTGGCCCTCGAGCCGGCCGCCGATGCGCAGGGTATCGGCGCGCCCGCCGCGGAAGACCGTCCAGACGGCCGCGGGCCTGGCGAGCCCCAGGCGGGCCGCGGCGCCCGGCTCGTCGAAGAACTCGTCGAAGGAGAAGCGCCAGAAGGCGGCCACCGCCCGCTCGCAGGAGAGCGGATCGGCCTCCCGGTCCGCCGGCTCGGTGAAGGACCACTCCTCCGGAGATCGCCGCACCGCCCTCACCCGCTCCCCCTGCCGCTCGACGCGGATGCTGTCGATCGGCGCCCGGCTCGGCGGCAGGATCTCCCGCTCCCGCCAGTGGTAGAGGTCGCTCTTGACGAACTGCTCGACCAGGAAGCGGGGGATGATCGCCACGCCCTCGAGCCCCGCCCAGGCGGCGTAGACCTGGCCCGATGCGGGAGCGGTCGCCCCGACGAGCAGTTCGGCCCGCGTCGTATCGCCCATCTCCAGGACGAGGCGCGCCCAGGGAGGGTCGAGCGCGTAGCGGGCGAGCGAGTCGCTCTCCAGGCGGCGCAGGACCTCGATCCCCCCCAGCGCCCTGAACAGCTCGCGGACCATGCGCGAGCTGGCGAGATCGTCGAGCGGGGCGACCATGCGCCACGATTCCCCGCGCCGCTCGACGCGCATGCGGGCGCCGGGGCGCAGGATCTCGATCGCGGTCACCGCCGCCTCCTCGCGCGGCGCGAGCAGATGGGGCGACGCGGAGGGCGGAGACGGGCGCTCCTGCTGCCAGGCGCGCAGCAGCGCGGTCAGGAGCACGGCGGCCAGCAGCAGCAGCGCCCACTGCCAGCGGCGTTGCGACCGCTCACGCCCCGGGCGCCCGGCG
>VGIY01000509.1 GCA_016867695.1 Candidatus Eiseniibacteriota bacterium
GGCCGAGGAAGACGAGATCCTGCGGGATGCCCTCCTGGCGGAAGGTCTCGCGGGCCATCGCCAGGTAGCGGCCCGAGCGGACCAGGCTTCGCTCGAAGCTCTTGCGGCCGCGCCCGAGGAAGAAGTCGATCCAGGTGAGCACCCGGCGGTTGATCGTCACCGGGTAGTCGAAGATCTCGTCGGTCGAGGGCAGCCGGGCCTGGGTCAACGCGGCGAGGCTGTCGGAGATGTCCGGGACCTCGGCGTCGAAGTCGGCCGCCGCGCCCGGGGAATCGAAGAAAACGGCCAGGCTGTCGATCAACCAGTCGATCTCCTCGAGCAGGAGCGAATCGTCTTCGGCGGAGGCGGCGCCGGTTCCCGGCCCTCCGCGGCGCTGGGACTCCGTCGCGTCCGCCAGAGGGCATGGAGAGGGGTGGCGGCCGGGGCCGAGCGACCCTCCGCAACCGGAAGCCAACATCGTTAGAATCGCGACGAGCGCAAGAAGGTGGAGCTGTTTCATGACCGGGCCAAGATACGCAGCGTCGCGACCCGGCGCAAGCAGAGAGAAGCCCGACGAGGAAGAAACGCCCAACTGGATTGCGTGGAGCAGGTTACGGCACTGGAGGCGGCGCTTCCCCGGGGCTGCGGCGGCCGATCGTCGCCGGCGATGGTAGCCGGTTCCGGGCCGGATGGCCTGAGGCCCGGACCGGAGGCGAAGTCGCGTGGCCGGGATCCCTCCGGTTGCGCCGCGTGGCGGGCCGATCCTAGGATGGGCGCGACGGGCCGATCCTGAGGATCGCGCGACGGGCGGGTCCGGAGGCCGGCATCGCGCCGGCTCCGCGCTCCCGATCCGGACCGGCAGGACGAGGAGGGCGAACATGGTGATCACCGGTCGATGCTTGGCAGTGGCAGCACTGACGACGGCGCTGTGGCCTGCCTACTCCGGGGCCACCGACGGAGCCGCGGCCGAGGGGTCTGGCGATCCCGTTCTCGTCGCGGCCAGCATCTTCCCGCTGGGCAGCATCGCGCGGGAAGTGGGGGGCGACGCGGTCCGCGTCGAGGTGCTGCTTCCCGCCGGGGCGAGCCCGCATGGATTCGAGCCCTCCCCGGCCCAGGCCGAGCGGTTGGCGGGGGCCGAGCTGCTGCTCGTCGTCGGGCTGGGCGTCGATCCCTGGGCCGGCGTGAGCGCGAAGGCGAGCGGCAACCGGCGGCTCCAGGTGCTCGCCTTCGGAGAAGCCGTCGGGCCGGGCGCGCGACCCAAGGGAGCGGGCGGCGACCCGCACGTCTGGCTGGATCCGGTCCAGGCGCTCCAGTACGCCGACACGCTGACCGCGGTCTTGGCCGTGCTGCGCCCCGCGGCGGCCGACCGCGTGCGGGAACGCGGGGCGCGCTTCCGCGAGGAGCTGGAAGCACTCGATCGCGACTACCGCGAACGCCTCGCCCGTCTGGAGGCGCGCAGGTTCGTCGCCCTGCACCCCGCCTTCAGCCATCCGGCGGCGCGATATGGACTGGAGCAGGTCTCGGTGTACGACGCGCACATGCACGAGCCGGGCGCGCGGGCGATGGAGGCGGTCCTGCGCGCGGTCCGCGAGGAGGGCGTGAGGGCCGTCTTCGGCGAGCCCCAGATGCCGGGCGGCGCGCTGAACTGGCTGCGCGAGCAGACCGGGGTCTCGATCGGCCTGCTCGATCCGATCGGCAACCCCGCGGTGCCCGGCTACGACGGCTACCTGGCGATGATGCGCAGCAACCTGGATGCCTTGGCGCGTGGGCTGGGCGAGCCCCCCGCGGGAACGCCGTGAAACCGCGGAGGCCGTCCTCCCCGGCCGGCCGGAATCCGGAGGCGAGCATCGGTCCTCAGTCCGAGCCGGGCGCGGCTCGGCAGCCGGAGGGCCGCGCCCGTGTCGGACACCGGGGCCTGATCGATCCCGCCATCGAGGTCCATGGCCTCGGCTTCAACTACCCGGGCGGGCCGCCCGTGCTCGTCGACGTCGACTTCAGCGTCGATCGGGGCGCGACGCTCGTGATCATCGGACCCAACGGCGGCGGCAAGACGACGCTGCTCAAGATCCTCCTGGGCGTCCT
>VGIY01000510.1 GCA_016867695.1 Candidatus Eiseniibacteriota bacterium
CCGGCTCTCTCGTCCACGTCGAAGTAGACGATGTTCGTCTCCACCGAGCCCGGGTCGATCGCCGCCCCGGGCATGTCGGCCAGCGCCTCGGCCAGCAGCCGGGCGTGGGCGTGATCCTCCGCCAGCCGCTCGATGTTATGCTCCAGCGCGTACAGCGCCGCGGCGGCCAGGATCCCCGCCTGGCGCATCCCCCCGCCGAGCATCTTTCGCCAGCGATGGGCGCGCTCGATCGTCTCGCGCGATCCGGCCAGGGCCGACCCCACGGGCGCTCCGAGTCCCTTGGAGAAGCAGATCGAGACGGTGTCCGCGTGGCGCGCGTAGGCCTCGGGCGCCTCGCCGCTCGCCGCGCAGGCGTTCAGCAGCCGCGCGCCATCGAGGTGCGCGCGCAGTCCGTGGGCCGCGGCGATCTCGCTGACGGCGGCCATGAGCGCGAGGGGCCAGACGCTGCCGCCGCCGCGGTTGTGCGTGTTCTCGAGGACGACGAGGCTGCTGCGCGGGTGGTGGTCGTCGGCGGGACGGAGAGCGGCGCGCACCGTCGAGGGATCGAGCAGACCGCGCTCCCCGTCGAGCAGGCAGACGGAGCAGCCCGAGATCGCCGCGTAGCCGCCTCCCTCGTAGAAGTACAGGTGGCTGTCGCGATGGAGCAGGATCTCGTCGCCCGGCTGCGTGAGGCTGCGGACCGCAACGGCGTTGCCCATCGTGCCGGAGGGGACGAAGAGCGCCCGCTCCTTGCCCAGCAGCGCGGCGACCCGCTCCTGGAGCCGGTGGATCGTCGGGTCGTCGTCGAAGACGTCGTCGCCGACCTCGGCGCGGGCCATCGCCGCGCGCATGGCCGGCGACGGACGGGTCACGGTGTCGCTGCGCAGATCGACGATCTCCACGGAGTCCCCCCTCCTCGCGCCCCGGTCTCGGCTTCGAGTGCGTCGCGAGGCATTGTAGGCCGCCCCGGCGCCGCGCGGCAATCGGCCGGCCACCTGTGTCCGTCCACCCGCGAAGCCCGTCGCAACGCGCTGGAACCGCCGGCGGCTTTGCGGATAGACTGGCTCGTCTCGGCGGCGGGCGCGGGCGGCCCGCCGCCACTGGGGGACCGGTGCGCGGGCTCGTGCCGGATCGATCCTTCCGTCGGCGGCAGCGCGTCCTCCGGCGAAGAGCGGGGCGACCGCCCGCGCAGGCGCATCATCACGGGCGCCTTGGGCGACGGCGATGGAGAAGGAGAGGCGATGAGACCACCGCTGTGGGCGTGGTGCACGATCCTCTGGGCGGCCCTGGGCGCGGGGCCGGCCGGCGCCGACTGGGGCGGAAGCGGAGCCGCCGGGGGGGACTTCCCCGAGGCCTTCCCGTCACCCTCGCCGCGGGCCCATCTGTCGCACGCGGCGCTGCCGGCCGGGGGGGCCGGAACGCTCCTCGTCCTGCTCGACATCGCGCCCGACTTCCACATCCAGATCAACGACTTCCTCGAGGTTCGCGCTGCCGGCGACGGCCCGGTCGCGCTGGGCCCCTGGTCGGCCACGCGGCTGACGCGGTGGCACGAGGAGGCGGTGCTCAAGGATCGCACCGGGTTGAAGGTGCCGGTGACCGTGGCCGCCGACGCCGCGCCCGGAGAGGTCGACATCGAGCTGATCGTCGGCTACCAGGGCTGCGCCGAGGAGCCCGTCTTCGCCTGCTTCCCCCCCGACGAGGCGCAGGCGCGCGTGCGCCTCGAGATCCTGCCCGCCGGCGGCGCGCCCCGGATCGCCGATGCCGAGCTCTTCCGCGCCCACGGCATCGAGATCGCGGCCGCCGGGGAGGATCCCGAGCCGGGCGCCGACGCCGGCGGCCTGACCGGGCGGCTCGAGGGGGCGCTCGCCGGGGGATCGGCCCTCGCCTTCCTGCTCGTCTTCGCCGGCGGGATCCTGACCAGCTTCACGCCCTGCGTCTACCCGATGATCCCGATCACGATCAGCTTCATCGGCGGGCGCGCCCGCAATCGCGCCCATGGATTCGTGCTCTCCCTCTTCTTCGTCCTCGGGATCGCGGTGATGTACTCCGCGCTCGGACTGGTCGCCGCCAGCACCGGCGC
>VGIY01000511.1 GCA_016867695.1 Candidatus Eiseniibacteriota bacterium
GAGGACGATCTGGCCGCGCCGGGACTCGTCTTCCAGATCGGCCTTGCCCCTCGCCGGATCGATCTGCTGACCTCGATCGAAGCCGTGCGCTTCGACGAGGCTTGGCCGCGCCGCAAGGAAGTGGAGATCGAGGGCCTGAGGGTGCCCATCCTGGGTCGAGAGGACCTGCTCGCGAACAAGCGCGCCAGCGGTCGTCCCCAGGACCTGGCCGATGTCTCGCGCCTCGAGGAAGCCGACGGGCAGTCCTGACCCCGCGCCGGCCGCGTCCCGGACGCGTTCGCCGCCACCTCCGCGAAGGCTACAGGTACCCCGCCAGGGGCGAGGCCAGCAGCCGGCGCTCCAGCCCTCTCTCCCGCGCCATCACGCTCCAGACGACCGGCCGGGCCGCCTGCTTGAGCAGCGCCCGCAGCGGCTCGCGCGTGACCGGGTTGCCCATGATGCGGTCCGAGCCGAGCACGCGGTGGGCGAGCCTCTCCAGGCGGGGGCTGCCCGAATCCGTCGCGCCCGCCTTGAGCCGGACGCCGCGGCGGTGGTCGAAGAGGTGATCGATCACGCCCTGGACCTCGCCGAGCAGCGCTCCGCCGTCGATGTCGTCCCTGACGGGGACCCCGCGGCCCGACCAGACGGCGGCCAGGAACGCGGCGGCGTCCTCGCCGGGCGCCAGCGTGTGCGCCTTGCCCACCTCGCCGGTGTGCGTGTCGGAGCTGCAGGCGAGGTGCTTGCCCATGGCGCGGGCCAGGCTCTCGGTCGCGCGATTGAGCAGCTCGGTCAGACCGGCGTTCAGCTCGAGCAGGTCGAAGTGCTCGGCCGCCTGGGCGACCTTCGCCAGCGCGACCCGGCCGGCGCGCAGCTCGCCGCGCTCCCACCAGGTCGGGTGGTTGTACTGCATGCGGATGCCGCGGGCGCGGCAGAACTCGGCCAGCTCGGGCAGCGTGCGCACCCGCGCGCGCAGCTCGGCGTACTGGTCGGGGTCGAGCCCGAAGAGGTTGGCGTGGATCGAGAAGCCGATCGCCGGATCGAGCAGCGCGTGCTCGACGCCGGGGATGACCAGGCGGCGGTCGGCCTCGGGCAGATCGCGCCGGAGCTCCTCGTAGCCGCCCATCGTCTCGTGGTCGGTCAGCGCGAAGTAGTCCATGCGCCGCGAGGCGTCGGGATGCGCCATCGCCCGCTCGAAGAGCGCGCGCGGCCGGCAGCGGGGGAGATCGGGGACATCGTGCGACCAGGAGGAGTGGACGTGGAGGTCGGCCTTGCGGGCGGGCCGGGCCGGGTTCGGCCGGGCCGTGTCGCTGGCGGGCTCCAAGAGGCGCGGGACCATGTCGTCAGCCGGCTCCGAGGCGAGGCGCTCGATCCTTGCCCTGATGTCGATCCCTGAAGCTCCGCTTCCGGGCAGCGGCCCGAAAGCTCCTTGGGCTCTTCCCGCCCGAGCGCCTGGGGGAGAGACGACGTCCGGCCCGCGGCGAGAACCGGGCATTCTTACACCCGCCCATGGGGCGGGGTCCAGAGGGATTCTCGGGCGCGGGAGGCGCGAAGCGGCGGGGGGCGGGCCAACGCCGGGGAGTGGGCGACTGCGAGGCGGCGGCACGGAGTCGGCGCCGGCGGGCCGGCTGCGGGCGCGCGGGGGCGTCCCGGGCAAGGATGGAAGCCGGGACGGTCTTGACTGATATGCATGGAGGATACATACTCATGCATATGAGAACCACACTGCACATCGACGATGCCCTGCTCGAGCAGGCGGCCAGGCTGACGGGCGTCACGGAGAAGACCTCGCTCGTGCGGATGGGACTGCAGGCGCTCATCGCCCGCGAGAGCGCCCGTCGTCTGGGCGAGCTGGGAGGCAGCGAAAGCCGGCTCCGGCCCATCCGGCGCCGCCGCCCCAAGGAAGCCTGATGCTCCTGGTCGACACCTCCGTCTGGGTGGACCATCTGCGGCGGGGGAATCCGGCGCTACGAGCCGCGCTCGACGGGGCGGAAGTCCTTTGCCATCCGATGGTGATCGGGGAGCTGGCCTGCGGCGATCTGAAGCGCCGGAGCGAGGTCCTCGGGCTCCTG
>VGIY01000512.1 GCA_016867695.1 Candidatus Eiseniibacteriota bacterium
ATCGGCCCCTGCGACACGCGCTGGGAGACGGTGCGCGGCATCGTCGCCGGGCTGGCGCTGATGCTGGACGGCGCCTACGACCTCACCCGCGTGCGCATCTTCGACAACCGCTACATCGGCGGCCACGGCTACACGAACGTCAACTTCGACTTCGCCGGCGTCCGCCCGCACATCGCCACGGCGCCGCTGTGCAGCAGCGGCTACTACCCCGTCGCCGGCCACCAGCTCTCCGACTACCTCTACGGCAGCGACTACCTGATCAACGTCCCGGCGCTCAAGAGCCACACGACGCCGCACGAGATCACCGTCTCGTTGAAGAACCACTACGGCTCCTGCTGCCCGGCCGACCTCTGCGGATCGGGCGGGCCCCCGACGATGCTGGCGCTCAACGCCGACGCGCACATCCGCTCGAAGACCGCGCTGGTGGTCACCGACGGCCTGCGCGGCACCTACAACGGCGGGCCGGGCGAGAGCCCCCAGCTCTGGGCTTCGTTCCCCGAGGGCGCGCCCAACACGCTCTTCTTCTCGACCGATCCGATCACGACTGACTACTGGGCCCGCGACCTGATCAACAGCGAGCGCGCGCTGCGCGGCTGGTCGCTCAAGACCTGCGCCTGGATCGAGCAGGGCGCCGCCGAGCCCTACAGCCTGGGCATCGCCGATCCGCAGGCGATGGACGTCGTCCGCTACGACCCGGCGGGCGCGCCCGAGGCCTTCCTGCCCCCGCAGGGCGGACTCGTCCTCGCGGCCAACGCCCCCAATCCCTTCCGCGACGGCACGACGCTGCGCCTGCGCCTCGAGCGGCCCGGGCGGGCCGACCTGGCGATCTTCGATCCGAGCGGGCGCCTCGTGCGGGTCTTCCCGGAGCGGGACTACCCGGCCGGCTACAGCGCGGTGGGCTGGGACGGGCGCGACGAGAGCGGCCGCCCCGTCGGTCCGGGGGCCTACTGGGCCCGCCTGCGCTCGGGCGCCCGGTCGAGCTCCCGTCTGCTGCTCAGGACGGAGTAGCCCGGGGAGGCGGAGGATGGCCAACGAGCTGAGCGGCGCTCCCGCGCGGGGCGACACCGGGCGGGAACGCCCGCGGATCGGCATCCCGCTGATGCTCGATCTTCCCCTCCAGGACACCCACGCGCCCAGATTCGGGATGAACCGCAGCTACTTCGACGTCATCCGCAGGGCCGGCGGGATCCCGGTGGCGCTCGTGCCGGGGGATGCGGCCGAGGTCCTGCTCCACCTGGAGGGCGACGCGGCGGGACCCGGCCTCTCGCCGCTGGACGGCCTCTGCCTGGCGGGAGGCGGCGATCCCGACCCGGCCCTCTACGGCCAGCCGCGCCGTCCCGGCTGCGGGGATCCCGATCCCGAGCGCGACGCGATGGAGATGGCGCTGCTGCGCCGGACGCGCGACGGCTCGCTGCCCATCCTCGCGATCTGCCGCGGAATCCAGATCCTCAACGTCGCCTGGGGCGGGACGCTGATCCAGGACATCGGCCGCGAGCGGCCCGGAGCGGGCGAGCACTACTTCACGACCGGCTACGCGCGCGATCACATCGCCCACGAGATCGAGGTCGAGCCGGGAACGAGACTGCGCGAGATCCTCGGCGCGCCCAGGCACGCGGTCAACAGCATCCACCACCAGGCGCTCGACCGGATCGCGTCCGGCCTGCGCGTGACCGCCCGCGCGCCGGACGGGATCGTCGAGGCGGTGGAGCCGGAAGGGCGGGGCAGGCCGGCGGAGCAGCCGGGCCGCTTCCTCATCGGCGTCCAGTTCCATCCCGAGGAGGTCGTCGCCCACGAGCCGATCCGCCGGCTGTTCGAGGCGTTCGTCGCGGCGGCATCAGCCTATCGGCGCGCCCGCGGCGGCGCAGCCTGATCGCTGCGGGAGTGGGGGCGTCGACCGCGCCCGCGACGGCGGCGCCTGATCGCCGCGGGAGTGGAGTGGTTGGCCGCCGCCGCGCCCGCGCCGGCGACGGAATGGCCGCGCGGCCGCGAAGGAGCGTGGCCCGACCGGCGCCGCGCGGGACTCAGCGCCGCCGCCGCGC
>VGIY01000513.1 GCA_016867695.1 Candidatus Eiseniibacteriota bacterium
CATGGCTCCCTCCCTGCCGCCTCCCGCCGCGCTGGCCGCGGATCATGACACCTTCCGCAGCGCTAGCCGCGGATCCGGTAGCAAACGATTTCCATCGGCTCCGCCTCCTCCTCGCCCGCCGCGGAAGAGCCGGCGCCCTGCAGCGCCATGGCGGCGTCGGCCAGGCCCTTGACGAGCAGCACTCGGTCGGGGCCGAGGAAGAAGAGACCGTCGTTGTCCCGATTCCCCTGGCAGGCGATCGACACCTGGCGGACGAAGTGGCCGGAGGGATCGAAGACATCGTAGGTCATCAGGACGCCCTCGGGCTGGTCCCGGTGGCTGCCGCTGTGGGCGACCCAGATCTCGCCTCCCTCGCGCACCTGGATGCGGGCGATCGCCGGCTCGGTCTCGGCCAGGTCGACATGGAACTCGATCGGCACCTGGCGCCTCTGGGCGTCGATCACCGACTGCACGCGGGCCAGTTCGATCGGACTGCGCTTGGGCGGAGAGAACTCGCGCTCGATCACCCGCGCCACCGAGCCGTCCGGGTTGTACACCGTGATCGCGTAGCGATCGCGCTCGATCGGCGCGTAGATGCGGCCCTGGGCGTCGATCGCCCAGCGGCGGGGAAAGACGAAGTAGTCGTCCCGCTCGACGACCCTGAAGTTCTGCAGGTCGATCTCGGTCGAGCTGCTGGCGTAGCGCACCTTCTCGCGGCCATCCATGCCGTAGCTGGCCAGGATGCGCGTGCGCGTCTGGCCGGTGCCGTCGGGCTTCATCTGGATCTGCATCCCGGCGATGACCAGGTCCTCCCCGCGGGCGAGGGCATCGAGCATGAGGACGAAGCCCCCCTGGGCCGCGTCCGCGCCGCCGATCGTGAAGGTGCCGGCGGGATGGCCCTCACGGTCCACCTGGACGATCTTGCCCGGGAAGCTCTGCACGAGGCCCAGCGAACCGCCGGGCATGAACAGCAGGTCGATGGGCAGGCGCACTTCCCCGGGCCCCTCGCCCTCGCGGCTGAGCGTCTTGACGAGCCGCCCGGAAGGGGAGAAGACCTTGACCTCGGAGAGCTGGGTGTCGAGGAGATAGAGGTTGCCTTCCTCGTCGGTCCGGACCTGCGAGATCAGGCCGAAGAGCACCTCGTCGTCCTCGCCGCCGGCGCTCCAGAGCTTCTCGAGCTCGAGCGTCTGGCGGCCCTCGCTCGGCGAGGGCCCGTTCTTCACGTGCACGACGCCGGCGACGGTCACTTCCTGGCCGGCGCCGGCGGGCAGGGCCGCGACCAGCGCCAGCACAACGCCCCACACCCGGGCTCGCCGCAGGGGCGAGCGGAAGCCCACGGTCATTCTCCGCTTCATCGCCAAGCTCCTCTCGTCGAAGGGATCACCCGGCTTCTGACACCATCCGCTGTCCGGGACGGCACTCGAGAAGCCGCAGTGTACCCGACATCGGGTGACGCCGGTAGGGGCAAGCCGCAAACCCGGGCACCTACGCGCGCCTGGCCGGCTGGGTTGCGCCCGGGAAGGGCGGGATGGACGAGGGCGGCGCTCCGGCTGTCCGCGCCGCCGCTCGCCGGAAGGAGGGCGCCCGCTGCGCGCAGGGCGAGCCTGGGCGGCGCATCGCGCGGGGGCGGTCACCGGCCGGAGCGGTTGCGGATCGGCTGCATCCGTGATCCAAACTTGAAGTTAGTGCTCCGATGCGCCGCGCCCGGGCCGGGGGCCCTGGCGGCCGTTGCGGGAGGGATCCCGCCGGCCGTCGACTCCCCGCCGCCCGTCAACCTCCCTCGCCGCCGGACCCATCGAGGAACGCGCGCACGATCGCCAGCGTCTGCAGCAGCGTCTGCTCCTCGCGCATCTCGATCACCCACCAGTCGCAACGGGGCAGGCGCTGCAGCAGGAGCAGCCGCCCGGAGATGTCGCCAACAGACTGCGGGGGGCGATGCCCCCGGTCGTCCTCCTCGTGGTAGATGTGCGCGTTGAGGATGCGCTCAGGATGCGGCAGGACGAAGTCCTCGAGATCGAAGTGCCGGCTGCGCACCGCCGGGCTGACCCGGGCATGGCCG
>VGIY01000514.1 GCA_016867695.1 Candidatus Eiseniibacteriota bacterium
GGAGAAGATCTCCCTCTTCTGCAACGTCTCGCCCGAGGCGGTGATCGAGGACGCCGACTGCGACACGATCTACCAGGTGCCGCTGGCGCTGCACGAGGGGGGGCTGGACAGGATCGTCATGTCCATCCTGCGGCTTCATGGACAGCGCGACATCGACCTGGGCCCCTGGCGGGAGATGGTCGACACGATCCTCAATCCGGCGTCCGAGGTGGAGGTCGCCCTGGTCGGCAAGTACACCCACCTGCGCGACGCCTACAAGAGCGTGATCGAGGCCTTCACCCACGCCGGCGTCGCCAATCGTTCTCGGGTGAGGATCCGCTGGGTGGAGTCGAGCCGGCTCGAGGCGGAGGAGCCCGAGGCGCTGCTGGCCGGCGTCCACGGGCTGCACGTCCCGGGCGGCTTCGGCGTGCGGGGGATCGAGGGCATGGTCCGCGCGGTGCGCTGGGCGCGCGAGCGCCGCGTCCCCTTCTTCGGCATCTGCCTCGGGCTGCACTGCGCGGCGATCGAGTTCGCTCGCGCCGTCTGCGGCCTGGAGGGGGCCCACTCGACGGAGTTCGACCCGACGACCCCCCATCCGATCATCGATCTCCTGCCCGAGCAGCGGGGCGACATCGCCATGGGCGGCACGATGCGCCTGGGGGCCTACGAGTGCCGGGTCGTCGACGGCAGCCGCCTCTGGGAGGCCTATCACGCCGAGCGCCTCTCCGAGCGCCACCGCCACCGCTACGAGGTCAACGACGCCTACCGCGCCCGGCTGGAGAGCGGAGGGCTGCGCGTCACCGGCACCGACGCCGAGAGGGGCCTGGTGGAGGTGATCGAGCTGCCGGCTCATCCCTGGTTCCTCGCCTGCCAGTTCCACCCGGAGTTCAAGAGCCGGCCGCGCAAGGCGGCCCCGCTGTTCCGCGAGTTCGTGCGCGCCGCGGGCGAGTACGCCCGGGGGGGCGCGGAAGCGGGGAGGGCGTAGGCGTGGCGGACCGGAGGCCCATCGAGGCGCCGGGCGCGGCGCGCTGCATCCCCGAGGACGCCCGCCGGCCCTTCGTCATCGCCGGACCCTGCGTGCTGGAGGGCGAGGCGATGGCCCTGCGCGTGGCCGAGTCGCTCGCCGCCGCCTGCCGGGCGCGGGGTCTCGCCTATGTCTTCAAGGCCTCCTACATGAAGGACAACCGCACGGCGGAGGGCGCCTACAGCGGGCCCGGGCTCGCGGCGGGGCTGGCGCTGCTTGCCCGGGTGCGCCGCGAGGTGGGCGTGCCGGTGCTGACCGACGTGCACGCGGTCGACGAGGTCGCCCCGGCCGCGGAGGCGGTCGACATCCTGCAGGTCCCCGCCTTCCTCTGCCGGCAGACGCGCCTGCTGCGCGCCTGCGCGGCGAGCGGGCGGGCGGTGAACATCAAGAAGGGGCAGTTCCTGGCGATGCGCGACATCGCCCGGGCGGTGGAGAAGGCGCGCGCGGCGCGGCCCCAGGCGGAGATCCTGCTGACCGAGCGGGGGACCTTCTTCGGCTACCACGACCTGGTCGTGGACATGCGGGCGATCGCCTACATGCGCACGCTCGGCGCGCGCGTGGTCTTCGACGTCACCCACGCGCTGCAGCACCCCGGCTGCGGCGGCTGCCGCGAGTTCGCCCGCCCGCTGGCGCGCGCCGGCCTGGGCGCCGGCGCTGAGGGGATCTTCGCCGAGGTGCACCCCGACCCGCCGCGGGCGCTCAGCGACGCGACGACGCAGCTTGCCCTGGCCGACGCGCCGGCGCTGATCGACGAGTGGGCGCGCCTGGGGGATCTCGTCCGCGGACTCGAGGGCGAGGGGCCCCGCGGCCTGACCCCCGGGGACGAGGCGCCGCAGGGCGCCGCGCCGGGAGGGGGCTCGTGAGCGGCGGGGCGGGGGAGCGGGCGCCCGGAGCGGGCGGCCGGCGCGAGGGGGCCGGCGAGGGGCGGGCGCTGACCCGCGAGGCGGTGCGCGAGCGGGCGCTCGCCGCGCTGGCCGCCGAGGAGCGCGGCGTCGCCAGCCTGCGCGGCCTGCTCGCCGGGGAGGCCTTCTTCGC
>VGIY01000515.1 GCA_016867695.1 Candidatus Eiseniibacteriota bacterium
GCCGCGCGCTTCGGCTCGGCGGACGCGGGCGCCGGCGGTTCGGGGGGCACGATCGCCTACTTCGGCACCAACCTCTCCCCGGCGCTCCTCTCGGTCGGCTACATCGTCGGCATCAACATCGCCTCGCTGGTCTTCATCGGCGGCGCGCTCAACTGGCTCGTGGCCATTCCGATCTACGCCGCCGCGCACTCCTGGCCGGTCGACGGTGGCGCCCTCGTTCCCGCCGCCGACTGGGCGGGGAGGATCTGGTCGACGCAGACCCGCTACCTGGGCGTCGGCGCGATGGTCGTCGGCGGGCTGTGGGCTTTGATCAGCCTGCGCGGATCGATCGTCGCGGGCATCCGCTCGGGGCTGCGCGCCGCCCGCGGTTTCGACGCCGGCGGTTCCGCCGCGGCGCCCGACGGGCGCGCCGCGCCGCCTGCGGGCCGCCGCGCGCCCGCGCTCCGCCCCCCGCTCGGCGGCCTGCCGAGAACCGAGCGCGACACGCCGATGAAGTGGGTGCTCTGGGCGCTGCTGCTCTCGGTCGTGCCGATCTTCATCCTCTACCTGACGGTCATCCGCGGCGTCGGCGTCTCGCTGCTCATGGCCCTGATCATGCTCCTGGCCGGCTTCCTCTTCTCGGCCGTGGCCGCCTACATGGCCGGGCTCGTCGGCTCCTCCAACAACCCCATCTCCGGGGTGACGATCTCGACCATCCTGCTCTCGAGCCTGCTCCTGCTGGCGCTCGGCGTCGGCGGGGACCAGGGGCCGCAGGCGGCGATCTTCATCGGCGCCGTCGTCTGCTGCGCGGCCGCGATCGCCGGCGACAACATGCAGGATCTGAAGACCGGCTACCTGGTCGGCGCGACGCCCTGGAAGCAGCAGGTCATGCAGGGGATCGGCACGCTCAGCTCGGCGCTGATCATGGCGCCGGTCCTGATGCTGTTGCTCACCGCCTACGGCTTCGGCGAGCCGACGCCCGAGCGGCCCCATCCCCTGAGCGCGCCGCAGGCGACGCTGATGGCCTCGGTCGCCCGCGGCGTCTTCGAGCGCAACCTGCCCTGGACGATGATCGCGATCGGGGCGCTGCTCGGCGTCGTCGTGATCGTGCTCGACGAGATGCAGCGCGCGCGAGGGGCCTCGTTCCGCTTCCCGGTCCTGGCCGTCGCCGTGGGCATCTACCTGCCCTTCCAGCTCTCGGTGCCCATCCTGGCCGGCGGGGTGATCAGCCTGCTCACCGGCGCGATGCTCCGCCGCCGGGGTGTCGGGGGGAAGGAGATCGCCTCCGCCGCCAGGCGCGGGCTGCTGCTCGCCTCGGGCCTGATCACGGGCGAGGCGCTCGTCGGGATCCTGCTGGCGATCCCGATCGTCGCCAGCGGGCGGGCCGATGTCCTGGCGCTCTTCCCGGAGCCGCCGCTCGGCCCCTGGCCGGGGCTGCTGCTGATGCTGGCGATAGTCGCCTGGATGTTCGGCAACGGGCTGCGCGGCGAGAGGGACTAGGGCCGCGGCGAGAGAGAGGAGGCGTCATGCCCGGAGGCACCAGGCGGCGCCGCGCCGGCGTCCGGTTCATGCTCCTGCTGTCGGTTCTCGGGACCGGACTGTTCTGCCCCGTTCCCGCGCTCGGCCAGAGGCCGGCCGACTTCGCCGGCGACTGGAGCGGGACGCTGGCCGTGCCCGGGGCGGAGATCCCGCTCGTCGTCCACCTGGTGCACGAGGGGGGCCGCTGGTCGGGGACGGCCGACAGCCCGATGCAGGGAGCCGCCGGGCTGCCCCTGGCGCGCGTGCGCGTGCAGGGGGCGTCGCTCGAGTTCGCGCTGGCGAACATCCCGGGCGAGCCCCGCTTCCAGGGGGAACTGCGCGCGGGGAGCATCCACGGCACCTTCAGCCAGTCGGGCCAGACCTTTCCCCTGATCCTCAGCCGCCAGAAGCTCGAGCTGCCGCAGCGCCCGCAGGAGCCGAAGCCTCCCTTTCCCTACCGGGAGGAAGAGGTCGTCTGCGCCGGCGGGGATGTGACGCTCGCCGGAACGCTGACGATCCCCGAGGGGGAGGGACCCTTTC
>VGIY01000516.1 GCA_016867695.1 Candidatus Eiseniibacteriota bacterium
GTTGATCCACGCGACGCTGGAGAAGTACCCCACGCTCTGCGCCAGCCGGCTCTACCAGATGGTCAAGGCCCGCGGCTATGCGGGCGGTCCGGATCACTTCCGGGCCATCGTGGCCCGTCACCGGCCGCGGCCGGAGGCCGAGGCGTACCTGCGGCTGCGGACTCTACCCGCGGAGCAAGCCCAGGTGGACTGGGGCCACTTCGGCACGGTGACGATCGGCCGGGCGGCGCGGCCGCTGATGGCCTTCGTGATGGTGCAGAGCTTCTCGCGGATGATCTTCCTGCAGTTCTTCTTCGGCAGCCCGATGGCCAACTTCCTACGCGGTCATGTGGCGGCCTTCGGCTTCTTTGCCGGGGTCAACCGGACCCTGCTCTACGACAACCTGCGCAGTGCCGTGCTCGAACGCCGCGGCCAGGCGGTGCGCTTCCATCCGACGCTGCTCGAGTTGGCCAAGCACTACCGCTTCGAACCGCGGCCCGTCGCGCCAGCGCGCGGGAACGAGAAGGGGCGCGTGGAACGGGCGATCCGCTTCGCCCGGGACAACTTCTTCGCCGCCCGCGAATGGACCGATCTGGACGACCTGAACGCCCAGGCGCGCGAGTGGTGCTCCGGGGTGGCTGCCGAGCGCCGGTGTCCTGAGGATCGCCGCCGCACGGTGCGGGAGGTCTTCGCCGAGGAGCAGCCCCGGCTACTCGCCTTGCCCGAGGACCCGTTCCCCACCGATGAACGCTGCCCCGTTCACGTCGGCAAGACGCCCTACGTCCGCTTCGACCTCAACGACTACTCGATCCCCCACACCCGTGTGCGTCGCACGCTCGAGATCGTCGCGACGCCCAAGACCGTGCGGGTGCTCGATGGCCAGGAGGTGATCGCACAGCACGCCCGGCGCTGGGATCGCGACCAGCAGATCGAGGATCCGGCGCACATCCAGGCCCTGGCCGACTGGAAGCGACAGGCCCGCGAGCACCGGGGCATGGACCGACTCCATCACGCCGCGCCCAGTTCCCAGCCGTTCTTCCTGGAACTGGCGAACCGTGGCGGCAACCTGGGGGCCACCACCTCGGGCCTGCTGCGCTTGCTCGATCGCCACAACGCCCGGGCCCTGGAGCAGGCGTTGGCGACCGCGATCACTCGCGAGGTCTACAGCCTCGGTGCCGTGCGTCAGATCCTGGATCAGCAGACCCATGCCGCGGGCCAGTTGCCGCCGGTGGCGGTGGCTCTGACCGACTCGCGGATCCGCGATCTGATCGTCCAGCCCCATGCCCTGACCACCTACGACCTGTGCCAGGAGGAGGAAGCCGATGAGCAGTAGTCTCGCCGCTGTCATCCCGGAGCCTGTCGCCGAGCGTGACCGGGCACGCCGACTGGGCCTCTATGGCCTGCTCGCCCATTGGGATGAGGTTCGGGGCCAGGAGTGGTTGCCCCGGTTGCTCGAGATCGAAGATGCCGAACGTCGCCGGCGCAGTCTCGAGCGCCGGATCCGCAGCGCCCGAATCGGGGCCTTCAAGCCGATGGCCGACTTCGACTGGGAGTGGCCGAAGAAGATCCACCGGCCCACGATCGAGGAGCTCTTCACGCTGCAGTTCGTCCAGGAGGGCGCGAATGTCGTCCTGCTCGGACCCAACGGGGTCGGCAAGTCGATGATCGCCAGGAACCTCGCCTACCAGGCGCTCTTGCGCGGCTACACCGCTCGGTTCACGGCGGCCAGCGACATGCTCACAGACCTGGCGGCCCAGCCGACCTCGGGCGCACTCGCCCGGCGCCTGCGCCGGTACTGCAACCCGATGCTCCTCTGCGTCGACGAGGTCGGCTACCTGTCCTACGACAACCGCTACGCCGACCTGCTCTTCGAGGTCGTCACGCGTCGCTACGAGCAGCGCTCGATCGTGCTGACCTCGAATCGCGGCCCGGACGAATGGCTGGCCACCTTCGCCGACCCGGTCCGCGCGCAGAGCGCCATCGACCGGTTCACGAGCATGGCCTACGACCTGCAGATCGAGGGCGAGTCCTACCGCGGC
>VGIY01000517.1 GCA_016867695.1 Candidatus Eiseniibacteriota bacterium
GCCCGCCCGGGCTCCTCGTGGGGGCAGACGCTGCTGGCCAACCTCTCGCCCCTGCACCACTACAGCGGGTTCGGCCAGGGCCTGCTGGCGCCCGCGGCGATCGGCTACTTCCTGGCGGCGACCGTGCTCTTCCTCGCCCTCAGCGTGCGCGGCGTCGACCTGATCAAGTGGAGGGGCTAGGCCGTGGCCGCCGGCAGCCGCACATTGCCGATCTTCCTGGCGGGGCTGCTGCTCCTGCTGCTCGGCGCGCTCTGGACGACGGTCGATACGGCCGGCTATCTCCCCCGCTTCGTCCTCGTCGCCGGCGTCGTGCTCCTGGCGCTGTTCCTGATCCGCAACGCCGGCGAGATCCGTTTCCTGCTTCTCCAGGCGCGGGAGCGAGCCGAGCCGGGGCCGACGGCGACGCTCCTGCTGCTCGCCCTCGTGCTCGCCCTGGGGGGGCTTCTCGCCGGGCGGCTGCTGGCGCCGGTCGATCTGACCGCCGAGCGCCTGAACTCCCTCTCCGGCGGATCGCGCCGCACGCTGGCCGCCCTGGACGGGCCTTTGCGCATCGAGGCCTACTACGCCGATCCGTCGCCGGAATGGACCTACGCCGGGCGCCTCCTGTCGCTCTACGCCCGCGGCTCGCGCCACGTCCGGACCTCGCTGCACGACCCCGACCGAGAGCCCGCCCGGGCGCGCGAGGCGGGCGTGGGGCGCACGGGCACGATCGTGGTCACGCGGGGCGAGGCGCGGCTGCAGGTCTACGAGCTGAGCGAGGAGGCGATCACCCAGGGGATCCTGGCGGTGCTCGAGGGCCGGCCGCGCTTCGTGGGGCTCGTCCAGGGCCACGGCGAGCCGACGCTGGCCGCCGGGGGAGACCAGGGCCTCACCGGCTGGATGCAGGCGCTGCAGGCGGTCAATGTCAGCGCCCGCGAGGTGCGGCTGCTCGACGCCGACGAGGTGCCCGAGGATCTCGACGCGCTCCTCGTCGTCCGGCCGCGCAGCCCGCTCTTCGAGAGCGAGCTGGGCATCCTGCGCCGCTACCTCGAGCGGGGCGGGCGCATCGGCTTCTGGCTCGAGCCGGCCGACTCGACCGGCCTCGAGGGGTTCCTGGGCTTCTACTACCTGGGAGTGCTGCCCGGGATGATTCGCGACACGGGGCGGGCGACGGCGGGGCTGGGGCTGGGCGTCTGGTCGCCGGCGCTGGTCGGCGATCCCCGCCATCCGGTGACGGCCGGGCTGACGAACTTCGTCGCCGCCTCGGGAGCAGGGGGCCTGGAGATCGAGTCCCCGCATCCCATGGACCTGATCGCCGAGCCCTTCCTGCGCAGCGCCGGGCCCGTCGAGGTCTTCGCCGAGGCGCAGGCGGCGGGGCGGGCGCCGCTGCGCCGGGGCGTGGAGACCGTCGGGGCGGCGCTCGAGTGGAGCGCCGCGCCCGAGGCGAGCGGGGAAGAGGACGCCGGCGGGCTGCCGCCGGTGAAGAGAGTCGCTCGCCTCCTGGTCCTCGCCGACGCCTCGCCGGTGACGAACCGCTTCCTGGGCATGGCCGCCAACCGGGACCTGGCGATCGGGGCGGTGCACTGGCTGACCTCGCAGGAGCACTTCCTCGGCAGCCAGCGTGAGAGGGCGCGGCCGGCGGCGCTGCGCATCGGAGCGCGGGGCCTGCGCACGCTGCTCTACGTCGTCGAGTTCGGCCTGCCGGCCCTGCTGATCGCGGCCGGGGTCTGGGTCTGGATGCGCCGGCGCGTGGAGGCGGCGCGATGACCGGGCCCGCCGGGCGCCCGGGGCGTGAGCGGTCGCAACGCCGCTGGCAGTGGGCGCTGCTGCTGCTGGCCGCCGTGCTCCTGACCGCGCTGCTGCGCGCCTGGCAGCAGGAGCGCCCGTCTCCGCCCTCCGCATCGCCCCATCTGCTCGCGCCGCGCGAGGAGGAGGCGGTGACCGCGATCGAGATCCTGCGCCCCGGCGCCCGGATGCGCGTCGAGCGGCGCGGGGAATCGTGGCGCATGGTCGCCCCGTTGGACGATCT
>VGIY01000518.1 GCA_016867695.1 Candidatus Eiseniibacteriota bacterium
GGGTTCGGGCACTACGACGAGCAGGCCTACGCCATCGTCGACCATGGGCCCTGCTTCCCTGACTCTGGGAGCGAGCTGGCCGACGCGGGCTGGCCCGGGCCGCTGGCGGGCACGACGCTGACGGCGGCGCCGGCCTGGGAAGGGGCCTTCGTGCCCATCTACTACTTCGCCGGCTACGGGTACGCGGAGGGCGAGATCGCCATCCAGGGGCGTCGGGGGGAGCACTTCGCGCGAGCCTACAACACCCTGGCGAAACCCTATGACTTCCGGCCGACGAGGTGCGGGGTTCTCGGCATCGGCCGCGAAGGCGTGCGGGCCTGTCCGGATCAAAGCGTCATCCAGGAGGCCCTGGTCTGGTTCGCTCCCGACTCCGTCGCGCTTCCCGCTGCGACGACGCACGGCATGATAGACGCGCTGACCTGTCCACCGGAGGTCGCTTCGATCCTCGCGGAGTACTCAGTGCGACATGTGGCTCGAGCGCACCCCGCTGCGGTCAAGGACACGGTGGGCTTCACGACGCGCTCGGGCAAGATCGCCGTCCGTACGGACTACACTGCCTGGTTCAGTTTCGTCGCGGCGGACTCGGTCGAGGCAAGTTCTTTGGCGGCTGCCGCGGGCACCGCGCGGTCCGTCTTCGGGGCATTCCGCGACGGCCTCTACATCCACTTCCTGCGATTCCCATCGGAGCTCGGTCCCGGCGGCCAGTATCAGCACTGGCACTTGCACAATCATGGAATCCCGAACTACGAATCAGACATCGACATTGATGCCCCTCAAGCGTGGAACCTGGAGCGGGGCGACGACCGAATCAAGCTCGGCATCGTAGACTACTCCATCGAGGGTCCCGGCAATCACCATCCGGACCTTCGTCCGCTGTGGCGGACATGCCCATGGGATCCAGGGAGCGAGCATCACGGAATCGGTGTGGCCGGGATCGTGGGAGCCGAAACGGACAGTCCCGGCGGGGAGGGAGTCGCCGCCGTTGACTGGGAGGCGAGCATAGGGTGCTATCCCGTGTGCCCGAACTACACAGATCCACTGGACGCGGTCCTGATCATGGAAGTCGTCGACGCGGCCGTGGATGATGGGTGCAGTGTGCTCAACCACAGCTGGGGTGTCCGTGGTGGGGGCGAGGCGTTCCGCCCGGCGTTCATCCGGGCCTACATCGAGGATGTGCTGGCGGTTGCCGCGATCGGCCAGAATGAAAGCCACCCACTGTGGCCGGGCGGCCGGTGGGACACCGGGCAACTGAGCGTCGGCGCCATTGACTGCAGGGGGGCGCTTGGAGCGACTTCGCAGTTGCCGGTGATCGATGTCGTGGCCCCCGGCGTCGACATACCCACGCTCGACATCGACGGCGGCTATCGGCTGTTCACTGGCTCGTCCGCCGCCGCGCCGGTCGTGAGCGGGATCGCGACGTTGTTGCTGGCCTACGGACTTCACCATGAGATCGATCTCTCTGTCGACGACGTCGCCCAGTTGATCCGCCTGGGAGCGGTCGACATGGGCGCCGCGGGGTGGGATCTGCAGACCGGCTGGGGGCGCGCCAACGCCTACAACAGCCTGTACATTCTAGCGAATGCGGCTGCGCATACCTTCAAGCAGATGTCCGCGCCCGCGGACGAGACTCTCGTCTGCGAGGCCGTGGCCTCGGCAGCGGACTACAACCTCTACCAGGTGCCGTGGAGCGGAGGTGATCCCTACAGCGGCCTTCTCACGCTCACGAAGTACGCTGCTACGATGCCGGTCGACCTTGGCGAGATCGTGTCCTCCGGGAGGGCTCCAGTAGTGTGGGGACGCGGGACAGCCATGTACGGATACGGTCTGGACAGCTTCGAGGAGGGGGAAGTCCTCTGGGGATACGGCCACTGCGATACGGTAGGGACGGCCACGGAGGAGCTGGCGATTCTGCGCACGTATCTGTATAGGGAGGAGGGGGAAGGATGGTGGTTCCCCTGCGCCCCCGAGGAGATCGTGTGGCGCTGGGGCGTGTTCGCGGGGCCGGCC
>VGIY01000519.1 GCA_016867695.1 Candidatus Eiseniibacteriota bacterium
GGCCGGCCCGGAGGCTCCGGCGGTGGTTCAGGGGGAGAGCGCAGCGTGCGCACGCCCTGGCGGCCGATCTCCAGGACCATCGTCTCGCCCTGGTAGTAGCGGGCCATGCCCGTGTCGATGCACCAGACGCGCCCGTCGCAGTAGCTGGTGATGCTGTCGTGGACGGTGTGGCCGACGATCATGCGCAGGGCGCCCATGCGCTCGAGCACTTCCCCCAGCGCGGCGCAGTCGGTGCTGTCGACATCCCTGGAGTAGTCGCGCGACCAGAAGAGGTTGTCCTCGCCGTAGCTCCAGCCGGGGCGCGGCGCCTCGCCGAGCATCCACAGGCGCATCTCCTCGCCCAACTCGGCCAGGCCGTAGTCGAGGTCCCGCGGCCGCACCCCGCCGTGGACGAACACATTGCCGTCGATCTGGAGCACGAAGGGCTGGTCGGCGAGCTTGCGCGCGTAGGGCCCGCCCGGACGGAAGGCGACCACGCGCGGGCGCCTCTCGGGCGGGTAGCCCTCGAGCTGCGGATCGTCGGGCGGGACGGTGACCGCCCCGACGAAGTCGGCGAAGCCCTGCGCGGTGACGTAGCGCAGATCGAGGGCCACATTCAGGACCTCGTGGTTGCCGTTGAGCAGATGGACCGCGCCGCCGGCGGCTTCCGCCTCGTCGCGCAGCCGGTCGAAGAGCTCGAGGATCGCCCGCTCCTCGCCGCCCCGATCGAGGATGTCCCCGACCTGGACGACGGTCAGCGCGCCGCCGATCCAGCGGTCCTGATCGTCGATCGCTCCGGCCAGACGCAGCGCCCGGCGCGTGGCCTGAAGGTCGCCGTGGAGGTCGCCGACGGCGACGATGCGCGGCGGCGGTGGCGGCGGCGGCTCGTCGTTCGTGCGATCGTCGCAGCCCGGGTGAAGGAGCAGGAGCAGCGCGATCGGGAGCGCGGCCAGGGCGCGGGCGAGGGAGAAGGCGCGGAGGCGCCCGTTCGCCTGGCGTCTCCCGCGTAGTCGGCGTTCGCTCATGGGCTCACTCTGCCGTGTCCGGGGCAAGGCCGCAAGGGCTACCCGAAGAGCTGCGGCTACTGGAAGAGAACCGCCCGCAGCAGGAACCCCGACGCGAGCGCCACGCCCACGCTGGTGAGCGTGCCGATCAGGTAGTAGTCGGCGAAGGGCCGGCTGTCCAGCTCCTTGAAGCGGGCGATCGACTTGGCCGCGAGGACCAGACCGATGGCGGCCCACTGGTCGAGCAGGACCAGGCCCAGGACGATGAAGCGCTCGAGGCACCCGACCACGCGCCCCGTGGCGTAGACGTCTTCGTCCGCGGTTCGCGCTGCGGGAACCGCCTGCGGGAAGCGTGCGAGCAGCGAGCGGACGATGCCCGTGCCCCCCTTGGCGTTGAAGACGAAGCCGGAGGCGAGGAGCAGCATGCGCGACGCGGCGGGCATCCAGGCGGGATCGAACTCGATCCATCCCCGCTCGGCGGCGCCCCGGCTCGCGAGCCAGGCCCAGCAGGCTAGGATCGCCGCCGCGTGAAGGCCCTGATCCATGAGCAGCGAGGCGAGCGGTTGCTTCCAGCGAGGGTCGACGCGGGCGCGGAACACGTCGACGGCCAAGTGCGAGAGGGCGATCGCCAGCACGCCGGCGAGCAGCTCCACGCTCCAGAAGGGCAGCACACAGGCCAGGTGCACGGCCAGGACGAGGAACCCGTGCAGGAGCATGGCCGGCGCGCTCCTGCGCTTGCGGGCGGCCAGGGTCGAGGTCTGGGCGAGGAAGTCGGCGAGGACATGTCCGCTGAAGAGCGCCGCCAGGAGAACCGCGGAGGGCGAGGCGACGACCTGGGACCAGACGGGCATGGCCGGGCGTGCCTCCCCAAGGGGCGCGCGGGCGCGCCGCCGGTGGCGGTGCCCGCCCGCGCCGTTTCAGTTCTTCCCGCCGCGCCTCTCCGGTGATGCGGGCGTCGGCGACGGCGCCTGCGGCACCGTGCGCAGAATGCGCCGTACGGCCTGCTCGGCTTCGACGAC
>VGIY01000520.1 GCA_016867695.1 Candidatus Eiseniibacteriota bacterium
GCCGGGCGATCGATCGCCGGCGCGGGAGGATTGGTTGGCAGCCATGGACGCAGGGCGGGATCGGTGGGCCTCGCTTGCCGGCCGTCCAGGCCTCTCTCCCGACATTCTCGAGCTGGAGAGCGCCCTGCTGGACTGGCGCACCTCGGTCGGCGAGCGGCTGGAGGGCGGCTATCCGCTGGCGAGTGCCGATCCCTCGCCTCTCTCCGGTCTCACCGGCGACGCGCGGCCGGAAGAGTTGCCACAGGATTCGCGGACGCCCCGCGACCCCGAAGGCGCCTCCCGCTGCCTGGCCGCGCGCATCGATCCCCTGCCTCCGGCCGACGTCCTGTTCGCAGCCGCTTCCGACCTGCTGGCCCTGATCGAGTCCCGCCTCCCCTCCTGCGCCCCGCTCGTCCGCTGGTGGAACGAACAGACTGGGCGGGACGCGCGCGACCGCTTCGCGGCCGACTGGTTCACGGCCGCGTGGCGGCGCGACGGCGCGGCGATGGAGGGCCTGTCGAAAGCCGTGGGGCTGGATGCCGATCTGCTCGCCTGGTGCGGGCGGGAGCTCTGCCGCCCCTTCTTCCATCGCCTCGGGCGGCTGCCGTCGGCCGCGGCGAGCGATCCGTCGCTGGCGAATGCCGCCTGCCCCGTGTGCGGCGGACCGCCCCGGATGGCGCGCCTCGAGCGCGAGGAGGGCCACCGGTTTCTCTGGTGCGACCTCTGCGACGTCCAGTGGGCCTTCCGGCGGGTCACCTGCCCCTTCTGCGGCAACGCCGACCAGAAGGAGCTGGGCTACCTGGCCATCGAGGGCCTGGACAGCCATCGCATCGACGTCTGCGAGAAGTGCCGCGGCTACCTGCGGACTGTCGCCGAGCGCGGCATGCCCGAGGGGCAGCGGATCGACTACCTGGCCGAGGACGCGGGCACGCCGCACCTCTGCCTGGTGGCGGAAGGCAAGGGGTACCGGCCGGGCGGATGGGAGCGCGGCTCCCCCGCGCCGGCTGCGAGCGAGCGCGCCGGCGGAGCGGCCGCCGGCGGGGCCTGAGGGGCGACTCGCCGGTTCGAGCGAGGAGGGAGAATCCATGACCAAGCTCTCGCGCAGAGGGTTTCTGACCGTCTCGGGAACGACCGCGGCGGGCGGGCTGCTGGCCAAGCTGGGGCTCGATCTCGGGCCGTCGGCGGCCCACGCCGAGGCGCTGAAGACCCGCTACGCCAGGGAATCGACGACCATCTGCCCCTACTGCGGGGTCGGCTGCGGCCTGATCGTCTCGGCGATGAACCGCAGCGTGATCAACGTCGAGGGGGACCCCGATCACCCGATCAACCAGGGCGCGCTCTGCTGCAAGGGCCAGTCGCTCTACCAGGTGTCAACGAGCGACCGGCGGCTGACCAAGGTCCTCTACCGCGCCCCCCGGAGCACGGAGTGGGAGGAGGTCCCCTGGGAGTGGGCGATCCACCAGATCGCCGACCGGGTCAAGGCCACCCGCGACGCCAGCTTCACCGAGAAGGACGATCAGGGGCGGACGGTCAACCGCACGCACGCCATGGCCTCGCTCGGCGGCGCGGCGCTGGACAACGAGGAGTGCTACACCTACAGCAAGCTGATGCGCGCCCTCGGCCTGGTGTACATCGAACACCAGGCGCGGATATGACACTCGGCATCTGTCGCCGGTCTGGCGGAAAGTTTCGGCCGTGGCGCGATGACCAATCACTGGATCGACCTGCAGAATTCCGACTGCATCATGATCATCGGCTCCAACGCGGCGGAGAACCACCCGCTGTCGATGAAGTGGGTGATGAAGGCGGTCGAGCGCGGGGCGACGCTGATCCACGTGGACCCGCGCTTCACCCGCACCTCGGCCAAGGCGCACATCTACGCCCCGCTGCGCTCGGGCACCGACATCGCCTTCATCGGCGGTCTGGTCCGCCACATCATCGAGAACAAGCTCTATCATGAGCAGTACATTCGCGACTACAGCGACGCGGGGATGATCGTCGCCGAGGGGTTCGAGT
>VGIY01000521.1 GCA_016867695.1 Candidatus Eiseniibacteriota bacterium
GACACGGCCGCGCTCTACGGCGCCGCCGGGGCGCGGGCCCACGAGGCCGCATCCTCGGCGCAGGAGAGCCGGAACGAAGCACAGAGCGAGGCGCGGGCGGTGATCGACGGCGCCGCGCGCTACCTCGACGCGGTCGAACGCGTCGCCGCGCAGATGCCCTTTCCGGACATCGAGCGCATCCGGTTGCAGCAGGCGCGCACACACTCCGCCGAGGCCGAGGCGTTCATGGCGCTCGGCGAGTTCGAGGAGGCGGGCGAAGCGGCCCGGCTCGCCGCGGTCGGGGCGGAGCTGGCCGTCAACCGGGCCATGCCGCTGGCCGCCCGCTTCGTCGCCGCCGACGAGGTCCGCCAGTGGCGCCAGTGGGTCGACGAGACGATCGCCTGGTCGCGGACGCACAACGCCAAGGCGATCATCGTCTACAAGGAGAAGAACCTCCTGCGGCTCTACGACGGCGGCCGCACGGTGAAGTCCTACGCCGCCGACATGGGCCGCAACCGCCTCAACCGCAAGATCCGCGCGGGCGACCAGGCCACGCCGGAGGGCCGCTATCGCATCGTCGGCAAGAAGGACCGCGGGAGCGCCAGGTACTTCAAGGCCTTGACGCTCGACTACCCCAACGCCGAGGACCGCCGCCGACTGGAGCAGGCCAAGCGCCGGGGCGAGATCACTCGCAGGGCCGGGCCCGGAGACCACATCCAGATCCACGGCGAAGGGGGCCTGGGCGAGGACTGGACGCTCGGCTGCGTGGCGCTGTCGAACGGGGACATGCAGGACCTCTTTTCGCGCGTCGGGGTGGGTACTCCCGTCACCATCGTCGGCGGCGACGGCCAGGACGGCACCTTCTCCAACCTGGCCCGCGCATCGGCCGCCCGGCAGTTCGTCCGCGGATCCTGAGCATCGTCGGCGGGGCACCATGGGCATCCTCTACGAGTCGGACATCGGGCCGGTGATCCCGGCGGCGCTGCGCGTGCCGCGCCGCCCCGCCCCCCTCCGTCGCGGGTGGGTGCTCGTCCTGGCGGTCGCGGGGTCGATCGCCCTGACCGCCGTCGCCTGGCTGCTCCTGACCGGCTTCGCCGCTCACCCCTTCCCCCAGGCCATCTCGGGACGCATGCACCGCTGGGGCGGCGAAGCGCCGGCTCTGCCCGCGGGGATGACCCGAGAGCGGCAGATCGCGCAGCTCACGGCGGAGCGCCGGAGACTGGAGGCGGCCCTGGCGCGCAAGATCCCCCGGGGCCACTACATCGTCATCGATCAGACCCACAACCGGCTCCATCTCATGCGCCAGAACGAGAGGCTGATGGAGGCGGTCTGCTCGGCCGGCAGCGGCATGGTGCTGCTGGAGGGCAGCGGCAGGAAGCGCACCTGGGTCTTCGACACGCCCCGCGGCGTGCACACGGTCCTGCGCAGGGTCGAGAAGCCGGTGTGGAAGAAACCCGACTGGGCCTTCGTCGAGGAGGGCTTGCCGCTCCCGCGCAGGGACGACGAGCGCATCGAGTACGGCGTGCTCGGCGAGTACGCCTTCCACTTCGGCAACGGCTACATGATCCACGGCACGCTCTATGAGCGGCTCCTGGGCCGGAGCGTCACCCACGGCTGCATCCGGCTCGGCCGGGAGAACCTGCGCCGCCTGTGGAAGGACTGCCCGGTAGGAACGCCGATCTATGTCTACTGAGATCGATCCGGCGGCGCGGCACGGCGCCCGCCGCGTCTCCGCCGCCCTGTGCGCCCCTGCCGCCGCCGCCCTGTGCGCCCTCCTCGCTCTGTGCGCTTTCCTCGCCCCCGCCGCGAACGCCGCGAACGCCGCGAACGAGGAGGAGCTGTCCGGCCAGGCCGCCCGGCTGGCCCGCGAGAACGAGCTGCTCAAGCGCCGGCTCGAGCTCGCCGACAGCAAGGACTTCTATCTGATCCTCCATCCGGAGACGCGCACGCTGAGCGTCATGCTGGCGGGCGTGACGCTCAGCGAGTACGCCGTGAGGCGGATGCAGC
>VGIY01000522.1 GCA_016867695.1 Candidatus Eiseniibacteriota bacterium
CTCGCCGCGCCCGTCCCCGGCGGGATTGGGCCGCAGCCGGTGCAACCGCCCGATCGCCTCCCGCAGGGCGCCGACCTCGACGCCCAGCCGCCGCGCGAGCTCGGCGTCGCGCCGGGCGGCGAGCAGCCGCAGGTCGCACTCCAGCACCCGGGCCGCCAGCGAGCCCCCCTCCCCGGCGAGCTCCAGCTGGACCCGCAGGCACTCGCCCAGACCGAGCGCGGCGGCCCCGGGAGGGTCGAGCCGCAGGAGCGCGCGGCGCACCGCCTCGACCCGCTCCACCGGCAGGCCCAGGTCCTCCGCCGCCTGCTCGGTCGTCACTCCCAGGAACCCCCGAGCGTCCAGGCAGCCCAGCAGGTGCTCGGCGATGCGCAACTCGCCCGGCCCGCGCCCCTGCAGGCGCAGCTGCCTCAGCAGCGACTCGGACCAGCGCTCCGAGCGGTCCGGGACCCGCCCGATGCGGTCCCCATCTTCCCACGCCCCCCGCCCCGCCGCAATGCCCGGCAGCGGCCCATCGCCGGGCGCGGGGGGCGCCTCGCCCTCCTCCCCCTCGGTATCACCCCGTCCCGGGGGATCGGGCGGTTCGCCCGACCCCGCCTCCTCGGGCTCCTCGTCGAGGAAGGGATTCTGCTCCAGTTCCTCGCGCAGCAGCAGCGCCAACTCCTCCTGCGGCGCCTGGAGCACGCGCAGCGCCTGCTGCATCCGCGGGGTGAGAATGAGCTGGGGACGGCCGGAGAGCGCCAGGCCCGGACGCAGGTCCATGGAGGGAGCCTCGGGTGCGCCGTCCGAGGTGGCGGGCGGCGCCGCGCCGGCGCGGCGCCGCTAGAGCTGGAAGTCCTTGCCGAGGTAGATCTCGCGCGCCAGCGGGTGGCGGACCAGTTCGGCCGCGCGGTCCTCCACGCGGATCTGCCCCTCGTACATGAGGTAGACCCTGTCCGTGGAGGTGAGCGTCTCGCGCACGCTGTGGTCGGTGATCAGCAGCCCGAGCCCGCGCGCCTTCAGGCGCAGGATGTTCTGCTGGATGTCGGCCACGGCGATCGGGTCGATCCCGACGAACGGCTCGTCCAGGAGCATGAACGAGGGCTCGATGACCAGCGCGCGGGCGATCTCCGTGCGCCTCCGCTCGCCGCCGGACAGGAGGAAGCCTCGCCGGTCGCGCAGATGGGCGATGTCGAGCTCCTCCAGCAGCGCGCGGCAGCGCGCCTCGCGCTCGACGCCCGGGATGGGCAGCGTCTCGAGCACGGCCATCAGGTTCTCGCGCACCGTGAGGCGGCGGAAGATGCTCGCCTCCTGCGACAGGTAGCCGATGCCGAGCTGCGCGCGCCGGTGCATCGGCAGCCGCGTGATGTCGCGCCCGCCGAGCAGGATGCGCCCCGCCGACGGGGTCAGCAGCCCGGTGATCATGTGGAAGGTGGTCGTCTTGCCGGCGCCGTTGGGGCCGAGGAGGCCGACCACCTCGCCCTGGCGCACGGTCAGGGAAACCTGGTCGACGACGCGCCACTTGCCGAAGTAGCGCACGAGGTTCTCGGCGGCGAGCTCCAGAGGCGCCGCGCCCGGGCCCTGCCCCACCGGCGGATCGTTCTCAGAAGCCATCCAGGATCCGTTCTCCTTCTCGCACGCCCGCCTCGACCTCGGAGAGGATGCGATAGGCGCGCAGCTGCGGGTCGCTCTCGATGCCCACGCCGGTCAGCACGCTGCCGCCCCGGGTCAGGCGCACGAAGACGCGCGAGACGACCTGCCCCGCTTCGTGATC
The DNA here is from genome assembly GCA_016867695.1 of Candidatus Eiseniibacteriota bacterium. Classification (GTDB taxonomy): domain Bacteria; phylum Eisenbacteria; class RBG-16-71-46; order CAIMUX01; family WJJG01; genus VGIY01. The sequence continues at coordinate 1,751 of VGIY01000522.1, forward strand.
GTAACGCAGCTCCTCGGTCTCCAGGCGATGTCCCTCCGCCGTGCGCACGACCACGCCGCCCCGGGCCACCAGGTCGCGGCGCCCCTCGGCCACCTCGCCCTCGCGCGCGGTCAGGATCGAGAGCACGCTGTCGCCGGCCGGGTCATAGAAGTCGAGCGTCATGCCGCGCAGGAGCGTCGGCTCGCTCTCGGCGAAGCTCAAGGCCGAGTCGGCACGCAGCACCCAGCGCATCCGC
>VGIY01000523.1 GCA_016867695.1 Candidatus Eiseniibacteriota bacterium
CCCAGGCCCAGATGAGGGCGAGGACGCCAACCGTCAGACGACGGATCCATGCTGCTCTCATGGCCACCTCCGTTGCGTTCCATTCCCCTCCGACACGCAAGGGCAGCGGCGATGCGCCCCCCCTCCCCCCCGGCCGTCCCCGACGCGTCGGGGCCGGCGCGCTCAGGGAACGAAGCGGCCCCCTCTCCCCGCGGGAGAAGGGGCCGCGAATGGACGCGTCGATGAGCGAGCGATCCCTACCGGAACATCCCCTTGACCCTGCCCCAGGTCGGCGTCTCCGCCGGCGTCGGCGGCATGTCGATGGTCATGATCCCGGTGCCGCAGCCCCCGGTGGCGTAGCCGTCGACGACCAGGTAGTACCAGCCGTCGGCGGTCGCCACGTAGCTGAAGGTCTCGGGGTCGTCGCCCCCGGCCACGCAGGAGTTCATGTTCGAGCAGTCGGTCAGCAGGTAGATCGCGGCGTCGTAGCTCTCGTCCGTCAGCGTGGCCGCGAAGACCTGGCCGGTCGTCAGGTAGATCTTGTAGACCGCATCCTCGCCGGCCGCCTGGCTGTAGCCCGTGCAGCCGTTCGTCGGGCTGTAGTTGCTGCCGCCGCCGCAGGTCTGCGTCGGGAAGGTCGTCAGCCCCTGCGCGCACAGGTCGATGGCCGTCTCGCAGGTCGGGTTCGGGAAGGGCACGCCCTCCACGATCGACAGGTTGAACGCCGGGATGCAGGTCGGCGAGGGCCAGGTGTCGACCATGATGTAGTAGGTGCCCGGAGCCAGCGTCACCGAGAGGAAGCGCGGCGCGCTCGAGGAGCCCGTCTGGAAGGCGATGCAGGAAAGGCCCGGAGGACACTCGTCGTCGATCGCGATCCCGGTCCAGGTGGTTCCCAGCGGATCCATGGTGATCTCGACCGTGGTCGTGGAGGTGAGCGTCAGCTGGTAGAGGATGTCCTCGCCCCCGTCGTAGGAGCCCAGGCAGGTGTCGGCGTAGTTGTTGCCCCGGCCGCAGGTGGTCTGTCCGAGGTCCTGGTAGGGCAGGCCCGGGATGACGATGGGGTTCGAGCAGTCATCGCCCTCCGCCCGTCCGGCCACCTCCGCGATGTCCAGGACCACCGTCGGCCCATGGTCGACATCCGGCTTCTCGTTGGCGAGCGCGCTCGTGCCGATGACGAGCAACGGGATCAGGAACAGAATGCCTAGCTTCGCTGTCTTCATGATCCGTCTCTCCCTTCCCGGCGACACCCCGCTGGCTGGACCAGGAGGCAGTCCCGCAGTTGCAGCCGCACGACGGCCCGCGTCGAGGCAAGGCCCTGAAACCACGCGTGATTCTACACGATTGCATCGGCCGGGTCAAGGCAGGTCTCAAGCAGGTCGGAACCCGGGCGCCCGCGGATCCCGGGGCGCGGAGGCCAGCCGGGAGGGGATCCATGACCGGGCTCTCCTGGCAGCGGGCCGGGGTACCCACCGGGCGTCCGTCCCGCGGTGCTCCTCCCGGAGTCGGGTGCCCTCCTCTGCCGGGGCTGGGACTCGAACCCAGACGGGCCGCGAAGGCCCAGCGGATTTTAAGTCCGCCGCGTCTACCCGTTCCGCCACCCCGGCGTCCAGGCCATGATACAGGCCCGCCTGCGTCTCGGCACCTGCACATGGCGACCGCGAGACTCGCGCCCCGGGCGCGCCGCGCGGACCGGCAGGCGCCGGTCGCAGCGACGATGGTCGCATCCGTGTACTTCCCGGGGCGCTCGGCATCAGGGTCAGGGCCGCCATGCCGATTCCACCTTGACAGAGGGGCTCGAGTTAGCCTAGATAGGCTCATTGTGCTGGTATCAGCCTCAAAAGGCGCATCTTGTTACCTCGCCCTGATCGGCGATGTGCGCCGCTCGCGCGAGCATCCGGATCGGCCGGGGCTCCAGCGGCGTCTCGAGCAGGCGATCGATCAGGCCAACGGGCTTCTCGCCCCCGTGCTCGCCGCCAGTCTCGTT
>VGIY01000524.1 GCA_016867695.1 Candidatus Eiseniibacteriota bacterium
TGCCGGTCACCGCCGGCCACCGGCGGACGCTGATGGAGATTCTCGAGGCGGTGGTCGCCGACGACAACGGCACGGGCAAGTCGGCGCGCATCGAGGGCGTGCGCGTCGGGGGCAAGACCGGCACGGCGCAGAACCCGCACGGCCGCGACCACGCCCTCTTCGTCGGCGTCGCCCCGATGGAGTCGCCGCGGATCGTGGTGATGGTCGTTCTGGAGTGCATGGGCCACGGCGGCAGCGCCGCCGGCCCGCTGGCGCGCCGGGTGATGGAGGTCTGCCTGGGCGTGAAGAGCCCCCCGGCGGATCGCCCGGGGGAGCCGGCGGAGTCGCCCCGGGAGGCGCCGGGAGAGGCGGACGGGGCGGGGCATATTGCGCGGGCCGCCGCGCCCGGCGCGGGGGCGCGGGGGGCGGGACGCTAGGGGGCGAGGGCAGCACATGCGACCCGGTTCGGCACGCGATTGGAGGCGGTTCTGGCGCGCCTGGGATCCGCTGCTGGCGGTTCCCGTGCTGCTCCTCCTCCTGGCCGGGGCGCTGACCGTCTACTCGGCGACGGCGCTGACCGAGCACGGCGGCACCGAGCTGATCGTCCGGCACCTATTCGCCATCCTCCTCGGCGCCGGCGCCGCATACCTGATGGCCAAGATTCCGCCGCGCGGGCTGGCCGACTTCTCGCCCCTGCTCTTCGCCGGCTCGTTGCTCCTGCTCCTGCTCGTGCTGCTGGCGGGAGAGGTCCATGGGGGTGCCCGGCGCTGGCTGGCGTGCGGCCCGGTGCGGCTGCAGCCGTCGGAGCCGGCCAAGCTCGCCTTCCTGATCTACCTGGCGCATTTCCTCTCCCGGCCCGGGCGCGACCTGCGCAGGACGAGCGTTCTCGTTCGCGCCCTGGCGGTCATCCTCGTCCCGACGATCCTCGTCCTGCGCCAGCCCGACCTCGGCACGGCGCTGGCGTTCCCCGCCGTCGGGGTCGTCATGCTCGTCTGGTGGGGCCTGCCCTGGTTGACGCTCGGGCTGCTCCTCTCCCCGTTCGCCACCGGCATCCTCGCCGGGCTGCGCTACGCCGCCGATGTCCCGGCGCTCCTGGGCTGGCTGTGGGTGCCGGTGACCGCCCTGGGGGCCCTCTGGCTGCGGCGACGGGGAACGGGGTGGGTGCTCGTCGGGGCCTTCGTGCTCCTCCAACTCTTCGTCGCCCTGGAGGTGGGGCGCGTCTGGAACGGTCTCGAGCCCTACCAGCAGGCGCGCCTGCGGACCTTCATGCACCCGGAGCGGGATCCGAGCGGGGCGGGCTACCAGGTGATCCAGTCCAAGATTGCCATCGGCTCCGGCTGCACGCTGGGCCGCGGGTTCGGGCTGGGGTCGCAGAAGGCGCTCGCCTTCCTGCCTCGCCAGCACACGGACTTCATCTACTCGGTCGTCGGCGAGGAGTTCGGCTTCCTGGGCGCGACACTGGTCCTGGGCCTCTACGGGGCGCTCCTCCTGCGCGGCTGCGCTCTGGCCCGGCGCATGCGCTCGCCGTTCGCGAGCCTGGCCACGATCGGGGTGACGACGCTCGTCGGCTATCACGCGGCGGTAAACATCGGCATGACCCTCGGGCTGATGCCGGTGACCGGGCTGCCTCTGCCGCTGCTCAGTTACGGAGGCTCGTTCCTGGTGACGATGATGGCCGCCGTCGGGCTCCTGCTCGGCATGGCCGCGCGGCGCTACGAGCGCTGAGAAGAGGGAAGGGAGGCACCGTGCATCCGATCCTGCTCGAGCTGGGCCCACTGCGCGTCCACGCCTACGGCTTCTCCCTGGCCGTGTCGTTCCTGCTGGGCGGTCTCTGGGTCGTCCGCCGCGGCAGGCCGCGGGGCCTGCGCGAGGAGGAGCTGAGCAAGCTCTTCCTCTACGTGCTCGCCGCGGCGCTGATCGGCTCGCGGATCTACTACGGGTTCCAACATCCGGAGGACTTCCGCGAGGACTGGCTGAGC
>VGIY01000525.1 GCA_016867695.1 Candidatus Eiseniibacteriota bacterium
CCGCGGCGGACCGGCGGGCGCCTGGCTCTCCCGGCTGATGGATCTGGAGGAGGAGCCCGGCGCGCGCAGGCCGCTCCTGCCGCGCGCGCGCTACGCCCACGCCGAGAGCCTGCTCGCGCTCGACGGCAACATCTGGGGAGAGGCGCTCGAGCGCTGGCGGCTCGTCACGCGCGAGCCCTACGCGGTCGGCGCCGCGCCCGGTCCCGAGTATCTCGATCGGGAGGCCGAGCAGCGCTCGGCGCGGCTGGCGGCGCACCTGGCCGGGATGCGCGAGCGCTTCGGCGCTGCGGACGACCAGGCCGCGCTGCGCGCCTACCAGGCCGAGTTCGACGCCCGCACGCGCGAGATGGAGGCCGAGGAGGCTGGCGACCCGCTGCCCCGCTTCATCGCCGATCCCCCCCTGACGCTCGACGACGCGCTCGACTACACGACGGGCCGGCTGGTCCACGGGGTCCCCTATCTCGCCGCCCTCTTCGAGACGATGAGCTCCTCCACAGTCGTCCTCTCGCTGCGCATGGACGTCCTGCCCGAGTCGCTGCTCGTCTACGCGCCGCTGCTGCCCGCCCTGCTCACCGACATCGGCGTCCTGCGCGACGGCGAGCCCGTGACCTACGACGAGATGCGCGCGCGCCTGCGCCGCGAGGTGCTCGGGTTGAGCGCGGCGTACGCGGCCAACCCGGAGACGGGCCGCATCGAGCTGGAGCTGACGGGGCGGGCCGGCGGGTCCGAGGAAATCCCCCGGCTGGGCGGGTGGATGGAGGCCGTCCTCCAGACGCCCTATCTGCGGGCCGAGAATCTGGCCCGCGTCATCGACTGGATCGATCAGCGGCTCATCGGGCTGCGCAACCGGACGAAGGGATCGGAGGAAGGCTGGGTGGACGATCCCGCCGAGGCCTACCGCTGGCAGACGAGCCCGCTCTTCCTGGCCACGCGCAGCTTCCTCACCCAGACCCATCTTCTGCACCGGTTGCGCTGGCGCTTCAGCGACCCTGGCGGCGCCGACGACAGCCGGGCGCTGAGCGAGCTGCTCGAGGCGCTCGCCGGCGCGCCGGAAGCGGCCGACCGCGAGGCGCTGGCGGCGCGGCTCGCCCCGCTCGCCGATCCGGCAACGCCGGCACAAGCCTCCGGCGGATCGAGCCCCCGGCTCCAGGCCGCAGCGGCGGCGCTGACGCCCGAGGCGCGCGCCCTGGCGCGGGAGATCGCCGCAGGTCTCCTGGCGGCGCTGCCGGAGATGCCCGCGGCGACCCTCTCCACCGACTGGGCGGCCCTCTGCCAGGAGACGCGGGACGACCTGCTCTTCGACCCGCGCCGAGCGCTGGCCGACCTCGAGACCGCGCTCTCCCTGCTGCGCCACGGCCCTAATGCCCGGCTGAGCGTCGTCTCCAACAGCGCGGACCAGGAAGCGATCCTCGCCGAGGCGCGGCGCATCCTGGCGGCTTTCTCGCCCGAGCCCCTGCCTTGCGTCCGCTACGCCTCGGAGCCGCGCGTGCTCGAGCGGCTCCGCCGGCGGGCTCCCGGGGTCGAGCCCCTCTACGCGGGCCTGGTGCACGAGGGCACGCGCAACGGCGTCCTGATCTTCTCGGCGCGGATCGGCGGGAGCTACGACACGGAGGAGGAGGCCCTGCTGCGCTCACTGGCGGCGCGCCTCTTCGCGGGCGGCGGCCCGCACGGCCTCTTCATGCGCACCTGGGCGGCGGGCCTCGCCTACAGCAACGGCTACGGCTTCAGCGAGCGCAGCGGCCGGGCGCGCTACTACGCCGAGCGCTGTCCCGACGTCGCCCAGACCATGCGCTTCGTCGTCGAGACGTTGCGCGACGCACCGCCGAACCTGGAGCTGGCGGACTACGCCGTCGCCCAGGTGTTCGGCTCCTCGCGCGCGCCGTCGCGCTACGAGGCGCGAACCGCGGCCATGGCCGCCGATCTCGCCGACGGCTACACGCCCGAGCGGGTGGCCGC